>DAITOH010000024.1:7508-11007 GCA_036834225.1 Thiobacillaceae bacterium
GAATCGTGGGCCGCAGCAGGAGGCGCAGATCCGCGCCTAGCCGACAGACGTCCTGCAACAGGAAATTTCGCCGCCCGGCCATGTCGGTGAGGGCAGGCAGTTGGAACAGGCCGCGCGCATCATGACCCAGCACCACGGGCGCGACATAGGCCAGCCATTCGTCCACCAGCCCCGCCTCGAGCAGTGCCCCGTTGAGCCGCGCGCCGGCCTCGACGTGCAGCTCGTTGACACCTCGATACGCCAGTTCCGTGAGCAGGGCAGGCAAGTCTACCCGGCCCTCCCCGCCAGGCAGCCGTAGCACTTCTGCACCCGCTGCCTCCAGGGCACGACGGCGCTCGCCGTGCTCGACGGCACAGGCGATGAGAACGCCACCCCCCTCGAGGATGCGGGCCTGGGGCGGGGTGTCGAGCCGGCTATCAACGATCACCCGCAGGGGCTGGCGGGGGGACGCCAGGTCGCGCACGTTCATCTGCGGGTCGTCGGCGAGCACCGTGCCCACCCCGGTCAGAATGGCGCAGGCGCGAGCTCGCCAGCGCTGCACGTCGGCACGCGCCGCCGCGCCCGTGATCCACTTCGACGCCCCGCTTAGCAAGGCGGTCTTGCCATCCAGGCTGGCGGCGGTTTTCACTCTCACCCAAGGCCGTCCGCGCGTCATACGACTGACGAAACCCACGTTCAGTTCGCGCGCCTCCGCCTGCATGAGCCCCACCTCGGCCCGGATGCCGGCCAGGATGAGCAGCTCGATACCGCGCCCCGACACCTGGGGATAGGGGTCGTGCATGGCCGCCACCACGCGCGCCACGCCGGCATCGATGAGGGCTTGGGCACAAGGCGGGGTACGGCCGTGGTGGCTGCAGGGCTCCAAGGTGACATAGACCGTCGCGCCGCGTGCCGCCTCGCCCGCCGCCCTCAGGGCATGCACCTCGGCGTGGGGTCCGCCGGCGCGCTCATGCCAGCCCTCGCCCACCACCTGGCCGTCGCGCACGATGACGCAGCCTACGCGCGGGTTGGGGCTGGTGCTATAGAGGCCGCGCTTGGCGAGCCGCAGCGCCCGCGCCATGTAGGCATGGTCCGCCGCCGAAAAAGGGGGGCGATCGTCGGCCGGCTCAGGCATGCCCGTCCTCTGCCTGCCTATTCGCTGCCGCTTTTCTCCACGTCCCGGATCGCATCGCGGAAATCGTCCACATCCTGGAAGCTCTTGTAGACCGAGGCGAAGCGGATGTAGGCCACCTTGTCTAAGCGCTTGAGTTCCGCCATGACCAGCTCGCCGATATAGCGCGAGGTCACCTCCCGCTCTCCCAGGGCGAGCAGTTTCTGCACCACGCGGCCGATGGCCTCGTCCACCAGCTCGGTGGACACCGGCCGCTTGTGCAGCGCGCGGCGAAAGCCCTCGCGCAGCTTGTCGCGGGAGAAGTCCTGCCGCTCGCCGTCCTGCTTGACCACCGCCGGCAGCCGGATCTCGGCCGTCTCGTAAGTGGTGAAGCGCTTGTCGCAGGCCGTGCAGCGTCGGCGCCGGCGCACCGTGGTGCCGTCCTCGGACAGCCGGGTCTCGGCGACCTGGGTGTCGGGGTGGCCGCAGAAGGGGCAGCGCATCAGGCTACAGGCTACAGGCTTCAGTGAAGAATCCGCGCCTTCGGCGCGCACACGTTCACTGACTCCTAAAAGCTGAAACCTGACCACCGTAGACCGGGAAGGCCCGGGTGAGCTCCGCCACCTCGCTGCGCACGCGGCCGATCACTGCCTCGTCCTGGGGGGCATCCAAGACGTCGGCGATTAGGTGCGCTAGACGCTCGGCCTCGATCTCCTTGAAGCCGCGCGTGGTGATGGCCGGCGTGCCGATGCGGATGCCGCTGGTGACGAAGGGCTTTTGCGGGTCGTTCGGGATGGCGTTCTTGTTCACCGTGATGTGGGCGCGGCCCAAGGCGGCCTCGGCGTCCTTGCCGGTGATGCCCTTGGCACGCAGATCGACCAGGAAGAGGTGCGACTCAGTGCGACCGGAGACGATGCGTAGCCCGCGCTCTTCGCCGAGTACGCGCGCCATGACGCGGGCATTGCTCAGCACCTGCTCCTGGTAGGCACGGAATTCCTTGCCCATGGCCTCCTTGAAGGCCGCGGCCTTGCCGGCGATGACGTGCATCAGCGGCCCGCCCTGCAGCCCTGGGAAGATGGCGGAGTTGATCGCCTTCTCGTGCTTTGCCTTCATCAGGATGATGCCGCCGCGCGGGCCGCGCAGGGTCTTGTGCGTGGTGGAGGTGACCACGTCGGCGTGCGGGATGGGGCTCGGGTAGACGCCGGCGGCGATCAGACCCGCGTAATGGGCCATGTCGACCATGAAGACGGCGCCAATCTCCCTGGCGATCTTCGCAAAACGGGCGAAATCGATGTGCAGGGAGAAGGCGGAGGCGCCGGCGATGATCAGTTTTGGCCGGTACTTCCGCGCCTTGGCCTCCATGTCCGCATAGTCGATGTCCTCGTTGGCGTCCAGGCCATAGGCGACGACATTGAACCACTTGCCGGACATGTTGAGCGCCATGCCGTGGGTGAGGTGGCCACCCTCGGCCAGGCTCATGCCCATGATGGTGTCGCCCGGCGCAAGAAAGGCCATGAACACCGCCTGATTGGCCTGGGAGCCGGAGTTGGGCTGGACGTTGGCGGCCTCGGCGCCGAAGAGCTTCTTCGCCCGCTCGATGGCGAGCTGCTCGACGATGTCCACGTACTCACAGCCGCCGTAGTAGCGCTTACCGGGGTAGCCCTCGGCATACTTGTTGGTCAGTACCGACCCTTGCGCCTGCATCACAGCGGGGCTCGCGTAGTTCTCGGAGGCGATCAGCTCGATGTGCTCCTCCTGACGCACGGCCTCTTTGCGGATGGCGTCCCACAGCTCCGGGTCGACGTTCTGGATGGTGTGATCGGCGGTAAACATGAAAACGTCCACTCATTAAAAGATGCGATACTACCATGCACAGCGCTCCGGCCCCGGTGCTCAGCCGCGGAAGATGAAATAGACCGCCCCCACCAGGCACAGACCGGCCCAGAGATAGTTCCAGGACAGGGCCTCCTTCATGTACAGCACAGCGAAGGGGGCGAACACAGTCAAGGTGATCACCTCCTGCAGGATCTTAAGCTGCGGCAGGGTCAGCTGGGTGTAGCCGATGCGGTTGGCCGGCACCTGCAGCAGGTATTCGAACAGGGCCACCCCCCAGCTTGCCAGCGCGGCGATCCACCAGGGCTTGTCGTTCAAGTGCTTGAGGTGTGCATACCAGGCCACGGTCATGAACAGGTTGGACAGGGCCAGCAGCACCGCGGTCTGCAGCAGGACGGGGTTGAGGTAGGCCGGCAGGTTCATGGCGACAGTGGGAGCGCATACATCCGGGCGAGTTCCATGTAGCGATCGGCCTGATAGGCAAACCGCTCCCGCTCCGTGCCGGTCAGGCGCCGCACCGGCCGGGCCGGTCGGCCCAGGTAGAGCCAGCCGCTCGTGAGCACCTGGCCTTCCGTG
>DAITOH010000024.1:11107-13316 GCA_036834225.1 Thiobacillaceae bacterium
TGAAGACCTCGCGGCCGATTTTCGGCACAATGCCTTGGTACGCCTCGATGGCCACGGGGAACCCCTTGGAAAGCCTCCGGTCAGGCCGTAAGTATAGCCTTCACCCCACACACCCTGGATCGCCATGAACCCCTTGCTCGATTTCACTGGGCTGCCCCGCTACACCGAGATCAAACCGGAACACGTCACCCCCGCCATCGACCAACTGCTCGCCGAAAACCGCGCCCTGGTGGAGCGGCTGGCGGCAGACCCCGCCCCTCCCACCTGGGACGGCTTCGCACAACCGCTGGAAGATGCCAACGAGCGGCTGTCGCGTGCCTGGGGCCAGGTCTCGCACCTGCACGCGGTACTCGACAGCCCCGAGCTGCGTAAGGTCTACAACGAAAACCTGCCCAAGATCACCCAGTACTACGCCGAACTCTCGCAACACGAGGGCTTGTACGGCAAGTTCAAGGCCCTGGCCGCAAGTGCCGAATATCCCGGCCTTAGCGCCGCGCGTCGCAGAATCGTCGAGAACGAACTGCGTGACTTCCGCCTCGGCGGCGCTGAACTGCCGGCCGAGCAGAAGGCCCGCTTCAAGGCGATCCAGGAAGAGCTAGCCCGCCTGTCGGCCAAGTTCGAGGAGAATCTGCTCGACGCCACGAACGCCTGGAGCAAGTCGATCGAGGACGAGGGAGATCTGGCCGGCGTGCCGGACGACGTGAAGCAGATGTTTGCCGAGATGGCCCAGGCCGATGGCAAACCGGGCTGGAAGCTCAATCTACAGGCCCCCTCCTTCCTGCCGGTGATGCAGTTCTGCGCCAACCGGGCACTGCGCGAGGAGATGTACCGCGCCTATGTCACCCGGGCCTCTGAGTTCGGGCCGGCTAAGCTGGATAACACCCCCTTGATCGGCCAGATCGTGCGCCTGCGCCGGGAGGCCGCGCTGATCCTGGGCTACCCGGACTACGCCCACGTCTCCTTGGTGCCCAAGATGGCCAAGACACCCGAGGAGGTGCTCGGTTTCCTTGAGGAGTTAGCCCGCCGCGCCAAGCCCTATGCCGAGCGGGACATGGCCGAACTGCGTGAATTCGCCGCCCGCGAGCTCGACTTGCCCGAACTGCAGGCCTGGGATGTGGCCTATGCCTCGGAGAAGCTCAGGCAGGCGCGTTATGCCTTCTCCGAGCAAGAGGTAAAGCAATATTTCCAGGAGCCGCACGTGCTCTCAGGCCTGTTTCGCCTGATCGAGACCCTCTACGGCTTAGAGATCCGGGAGTCGCTGGCGCCGACTTGGCACCCGAGTGTCAAATTTTTCGACATCCGCGACCGCACGGGCGAGCTCATCGGCCAGTTCTACCTCGATCTCTACGCCCGCGACAACAAGCGCGGCGGAGCCTGGATGGACGACGCCATCACCCGGCGGCGCACCCGAGACGGCATCCAGACGCCGGTGGCCTACATCAACTGCAACTTTGCCCGTCCGGTCGGCGGCAAGCCCGCCCTGCTCACCCACGACGAGGTGATCACCTTGTTCCACGAGTTCGGCCACGGGCTGCACCACTTGCTCACCCGGGTGGAGGATCTGGGCGTATCCGGCATCAACGGCGTGGAATGGGACGCAGTGGAGCTGCCCTCGCAGTTCATGGAGAACTTCTGCTGGGAGTGGGACGTGCTCAAACACATGACCGCCCACGTCGACACCGGCGAGCCGCTGCCTAAGGCGCTGTTTGACAAGATGCTGGCGGCCAAGAACTTCCAGGCCGGCATGCAGACTATGCGCCAGATCGAGTTCGCCTTATTCGACATGCATCTACACCACGACTTCGATCCGGACGGCGGCCGCAGTGCCCTAGACCTGCTCGACGAGATCCGCCGCCAGGTGGCGGTGGTCATCCCACCCGAATACGACCGCTTCCCGAACAATTTCTCGCACATCTTCGCCGGCGGCTATGCCGCAGGCTATTACAGCTACAAATGGGCGGAGGTGCTGTCTGCGGACGCCTACAGCCTGTTCGAGGAGGAGGCGCAAAGCCATGTCGGCAGCGTGCTCAACCCTAAGGTGGGGCAGCGCTTCTGGAGCGAGATCCTGGCCCAAGGCGGTGCGCGACCGGCCATTGAGTCCTTCAAGGCCTTCCGCGGCCGCGAGCCGACCATCGACGCCCTGCTCAGGCACAATGGCATGGCCTAAGGATGCCCTGATCTAGGGAAGGTCTGCACAACCTGCTGCGCG
>DAITOH010000025.1:0-13254 GCA_036834225.1 Thiobacillaceae bacterium
AGCCTGCAGGCGGCCTTCATGCCGGAGATCACGCCGCCCCTGACCTGGGACCCGCAATGGCGGCCGGCGCCGCGGGTGGTGGCCATCCATGCCGACGAGCAGGGCTGCGGCGAGTATCGCATCCGCGCCCCCATGCGCGCCTTGCAGACGGCAGGCGAGGTCATGGGCTGGGACGTTGGGCACTACTTCACGCCAGTGGACTGGCTGCGTTTGGATCCGGATGCCATCGTCTTCCAGCGCCAGATCACGCCCAACCAAGTCGAGCTCATGCAGGGCATCGCCCGCTATTGCCGCGCCTATCGCGTCTTCGAGCTGGACGACCTCATCACCAACATCCCGGTGTCGAGCTCGCAAAAGGCCCTCTTTACGCGTGAGAAAGACCTGATCAAACGCTTCCGCAAGGCGGTGGGTCTGTGTCACCGCTTCGTGGTCTCCACCGACTACCTGGCCGAGGCCTTCCGAGGTTTTCATGACGACATCCGGGTGGTGCCCAACTATCTTGAGGGCGCACGCTGGCTTGGGTTCACCCCCAAGCGCCGTGTTGGCAAGAAACCGCGCGTGGGCTGGGCGGGCAGCGTCACCCATGCCGGCGACCTGCGTCTCATCGAGCAATTGGTCAGGGACACGGCGGCGGAGGTGGACTGGGTCTTCCTCGGCATGTGTCCGGAGTCCATCCGACCCGTTGTGGCCGAATTCCACGAACCCGTTGCGCTCGAGAGCTATCCCGCCAAGCTCGCCAGCCTGAACCTGGACCTGGCCGTGGCACCTTTGGAGGACGTGCCCTTCAATCACGGCAAGAGCCACCTGCGGCTGCTGGAATACGGCGTCATGGGTTACCCCGTGATCTGCACCGATATTACCCCTTACCGCGGCGATTACCCGGTCTGGCGGGTGGCCAATCGCTACCGCGACTGGCTCAGCGCCATGCGCGAGGCCCTCTCGGACATGGATGCCCTGGCGCAGGCAGGCGATACGCTGCGCCGGTACGTGCTCGCACATTGGATCCTGGAAGACCACCTGGAGGTCTGGCGGCGCGCCTGGTTGCCATAAAAATATTCTATCGATGCCGCTCTAAAGTTCTGTCGCGAATCACCGTTAATAGCAGCAGACAGACGAGCGGTCTGTCGGGCGGGAAAGAACTTCCCGCATCCATCCACCCACCTAGAAAAGGAGTCGAATCATGTCAATTGGCGACATCACCCTCACCGCTGCCATGCGGGCCAATCTCTTCAGCCTGCAGCAGACCAACAACCTGACCGGCCGCACGCAGGAGCGCTTGGCCACCGGCAAGCGGGTCAACTCGGCATTGGACAACCCAGCCAACTTCTTCGCCGCGCGCGGCCACACCCAGCGTGCCGACCTGCTCAACGGACTCAAAGACAACATCAGCGAGGCCATCCAGACGGTGAAGGTGGCGGACAATGCCGTCACGGCCATCAACAAGAGCCTGGAACAGCTGCGCGGCGTGCTCACCCAGGCGCGCGAGGCCCTCAACTCCACCACCTCGGCCACACAGCTGTCGGGATTGACCCAGCAGTACAACGAGATCATCCGTCAGATCAACAATCTGCGCACGGACGCCAGCTACAAGGGTGTCAATTTCCTGGCCGGCACGGGGATCACCCTCACGGTCAACTTCAACGAAGAGGCCACCACCTCTCTGGTCATGCGCGGTTTCAATGGCAGCGCCTCCGGCCTTGCCCTCTCCGGCGGTACGCAATCCGGTTCAGGCACCCTGGCGACGGCCGATATCGATACCGCAGGGGAGATCGACAACGTCGAGGCGACCATCAACAGCGCCATCGCCACCCTGCGCACACGATCGGGCGAGCTTGCCGCCAACCTTTCCATCCTGACCACAAGGCAGGAATTCATCACCAAGATGGTCAACACCTTGGTGGAAGGGGCGACCAAGCTCACGGTGGCCGACACCAACGAGGAGGGCGCCAACATGCTGGCCCTGCAGACCAGGCAGCAGCTGGGGGTGACCTCGCTCGCCCTCGCCTCCCAGGCGGCCCAGGCGGTGCTGAGGCTGTTCTGACGCGCGACCGTCAGGCAACGAGCCAGGCCGGCGGCGGTTGAGGCCGCCGGCCTCATCCCATGGGGGTTGCAATGGTAAGTGCGATCTCAAGCCTCATGCCCGGCGCCGTCGATTTTCGCAGCGGCCAGCCCCCTGGCCTGTCACTGCCCGCGTCGATACAAACGCACGCTTCGGTAAAGCCGGAAACAACCAGACACGACGGCACTCCGGATGCCAACGCGATCTGGCAGGCACGACACCCCCGCTTTGCCGCCGCGAACCTGCGCAAGGAGGAGGGGCTCGCCGTCGCCCTCAGCGTGCGTGAGAGCGAGCGCACCCTCGAACGGGCGCAGCAAGTGTCGGAGGCCATGCGTGAGCGGGCCTTGGCCATCGTCAAGAACTATCCACCATTCCCGCCAGGCTCCGAGGAGCGGCGGCAGTATATCGAGAGCATCCATGCCCTGCGCCGGCAGATGGAGGCCCTTCTCCTGCCCGCCGAGCTACGCCCTACTGCAGGGCTTACGCTGCCAGTGGAATATCGACTGCCGCCTATCGATGCATACACGAGCACAGATGAGGAGCTGGCAGAGCTGGTGACGGCACTGGATCAGCTCGACGCTCAACTGACACAAGCGCGGCAATCGCTCAATCGACTGGTTCTGGCCCTCCCTGACTGGACCGATCTCCTCGCTCCCACATCCGTGCCCGATGTGGCCGATGCAAGCGCATTGAGCGTCGTCGTGGGGCATGGGCTTGGCCTGGTACGCGCCACCCTCAGCCAGGATCGTGAGGCGTTGGCTTTGTTGGGATATGCCTGAAGATGCCGTTGAAGCTCAGCCTGCGTCCCCAGGAAAAACTCTTCATAGGCGGCGCCGTGATGCAAAACGGCGAGCATACGGCCGAGCTCACCATCTTAAATGACGTGCCCCTGCTGCGGGAAAAGGACGTCATGACGGAGGACGAGGCGAGCACACCTTGCAAGCGCATCTATCTATGCGTGCAGCTCATGTATATGGACCCGGCCCACCTCGGCGGCTATCAGGCCAGCTACCGTGACCTGCAGGAGCAGGTTTTGCAAGCGGCGCCCAGCACCGCCCCGCACTTCGCCGACATCAATCACCACCTCGCCTGCGGCCGTTATTACCAGGCCATCAAGGCGGCCCGGCAACTCATGGCTTACGAACAGGAGCTCTTAACCCATGTCAGCTGATGCTCTCAACGCCTACCAATCCGTGGAAAGGAACACCCTCTCAGGCCGGGAGCTGGAGGCCTCGGTGTTGACGCGTGCCGCGTTAATGCTGGCCGATGTGCAGCAGCATTGGAATGAGCCCAATCGGGATGAACGGCTCGACCACGCCTTGCGTCACAATCAGCGCCTCTGGACCCTGTTTCAGGCCGAGCTCTCCGCACCGGATCATCCCATGCCTGTCGAGCTGAGGCAGAATCTTCTCAACCTGGCCGCCTTCGTCGACAAACGCAGCTTCGAGGTCATGGCCTATCCGGACCCGGCCAAGCTCGATATCCTCATCTCCATCAACAAAAACATAGCCGCCGGCTTGCGCAGCGAGTCTAGCAACGGGGAGTGAATGCCCGTTGCCGGTCCGCCTACAGGACTGGCTACAATGCATCCAGCGTCTTACTCACCGTTACGCATGGATGCCATCGTCCTCACCTGGCGTGAGCTCCTCATCGCCGTCATCCTCGCCACGCTGGTCTACCTGCTGGAAATCGCGGTGTTTTCGCGTCGGCGCAGAGCCAAAGGGGCAGCCGAGACGCCCGGACAGCAGGCCGACGCGTTGTCGGAACTGGACCGGCTGCGCAATGAGCTGGCAACCCTGCGCCAGCGGCTGGAGGGCCTCGAGGCGCGTCTGGATTCAGCCCTGACCGACAAGGCGGCGGAGCACACCCCCTATGGCCGCGCCGTGCGTCTCGCCCGCGAAGGCTATACGGCCCAGGAACTGGCCAGCCGCTGCGGGATCTCCCGCGGCGAGGCCGAGCTGATCATCGCCCTGAATCAGACCGAACCTTAGCGTGAAGGTCGCGCAGCCGACTCACGACGCACCCCCCGTCGGGGGGAGGGGCCGGGGGTGAGGGGCCCCTCATGGCCGTCAACGACGTCTTACGTCGGCACGGGCGGCCATCAGGCCATGAACGGTTGGGTTCATGGCCCCCTGCCGCAGGCCGCCATGCCCATCATCTATGGGCTGACCCAGCGAATAGGCCGTGACCGATGTGGGGATAGACCGTCACCGTTCAGGATCCGCTGCCGGGTGTCGATATACTGTCTGTATCTGTGCGCGTGACGACCCGGACCGGTGAACCTCTCCGCATTACCTAAACTGTTGATCTCCTGGCTCAGGAACCAGGGGGCGGGCATGTTGCAGCCGCAGCGCGGGCAGGACGGCAGCGTGCCCTCCTTCAGGCCGGGGCAGCAATACGACGGTCAGGTGCTGGAGCGTCTGGCCAACGGCCGCAATCTGGTCAGGGTGGGCAAGAAGGTGTTGGACATGGCGCTACCCGGGGGGCAGGCAAGGCCAGGGGAGACGCTGCGTCTGACCTACGTCGCCTCCGGCCCGCGTCCCACCTTCCTGCTGGCTCAGACGGCGGCGGCCGGCGGGCCGCAGCCGGTGAGGCTGAGCGAGGCGGCACGGCAGGTCACCGCCCTGATCCGCCTTGCACAGGCGCCGACCACGCCTCAGTCCGTGGGCCCGGTCGGGGCGGCGGGCGCCACGACCGGCACGTCCGCCCAAGCACCGCCCACCTCCGCAGCACAGGCGGGTGCCTCGGGCGGTCTCGCCGGCCAGCGGCCCATCGTCCCGAATGTGAGCCTGCTGCTCAACCATGCGAACCCCGTCGGCAATCTCAGTGCGGCGGTCACGAGCCGCTCGGCCCTGCCGGCGATGACGATGGCCGGCCAGGCCGTCGACGGTCTGCGGGCCGCGCTCGCACCCGGTACGCACCTGGCCACCCAGGGGGTGGCTCAGGCCGCCCTGGCGAGCCAGGCCGTCCTGCCGCAGCGGCTGCGTCAGGTCGTGCGCGAGAGCGGCCTGTTCTACGAATCGCATCTCGCCCGCTGGATCAAGGGCGAGCTGCCACTGGAGGACATCCTGCGCGAGCCGCAGGCCCGACTGGGCCAGTCTGGACAGGTCACGACCGGCCTGCCCGAGCTGCGGCAGATGCCCGAGGAGGCAGCGCGGCTGGCGGGCCGGCAGCTTCTGATGCTGGAGGGCGGGCCTTTCGTCTGGCAGGGTCAGGTCTGGCCAGGGCAGGCCATGCAGTGGCATATCGAGGAGCGGCTAGAGAGCCAGGTCGAAGGCGAGGAGGAGGGCGGTTGGCGCAGTAAGCTCACCCTCACCCTGCCGCGGCTGGGATCGGTGCAGGCCGTCATCCATCTGTCGGCACACGGACTTAAGCTGGAGCTCGCGGCCGGGGCGGAGGCGGCCGCGGACGAGCTGCGCGCTGGCCTGCCCGAACTCACGCAACGGCTGCAACGGGCCGGGCTGCAGGTGCTGGGTGCAGGCGTGCGTGTGGAGGTGGAGGCTGATGCATAAGCCGCCGCGGCGTGAGGCCGTTGCCTTAAGCTACGCCCCGGAAGACGGCGCGCCCAGGGTGGTGGCCAAGGGGCGCGGCGTGCTCGCCGAGGAGATCATCGCGCGCGCGCGCGACGCCGGCGTGTTCGTGCACGAGTCGCCCGAACTGGTCGGGCTGCTGATGCAGGTGGACCTGGACGCGCGCATCCCGCCAACCCTCTATGTGGCGGTGGCGGAGCTGCTGGCCTGGATCTACCGGATCGAGCAGGGTTTGCCCGCCGCCGCCTTGCAGGCAGAGGGGCGGCCGGGCATGATGGAAACCCAGAAAGATCAAATGGGATGAATCATGGGCCTGCCGCTGGCGAAACCCGCCACCTATGAGGACATCATCGACCTGCCGGAGCAACTGGTGGGGGAGATCATCAACGGGCGTCTGGTGACACATCCGCGACCGGCGCCGAAACACGCGCGCAGCTATTCAAGCCTGGGCATGCAGCTGGGCGGTCCCTATGATTTCGGACGCGACGGCCCCGGTGGCTGGTGGATCCTAGACGAGCCGGAGCTGCACCTGGGCGGTCACGTCCTGGTGCCTGATCTGGCGGGGTGGCGGCGGGAACGGATGCCGCGCCTGCCCGAGACGGCCTGGTTCGAGCTGGCGCCGGACTGGGTGTGCGAGATCCTCTCGCCGGGCACGGCGCGGGTGGACCGGGCGGAGAAGCTGCCCATCTATGCTGGACTCCAGGTGGCGCACGCCTGGTTGGTCGATCCGGACCTGCAGCTACTCGAGGCCTACCAGAACGCGGGTGGGCACTGGCTGCTGCTGGGGGTCTGGCAGGAGGATGCACGCGCCGCCATCCTCCCCTTCGACGCCATCGAGTTGGAGTTGGCCCTGCTCTGGGCGTAGGCCGCCATCAGGCCGTCACCCGCAGCACCGTAAGCAGTTCCTGCTCCAGCTTAAGCCGCTCGTTGACCCGCTCCAGGGCCGTGCCTTCGAGCACGAAGGCATCCTCCGCACGGCTGCCCAGGGTGTTGACCTTGGCCGAGCGCACGTTGACCTTGTGCCGGTCCAGCACCTGCGCCACATCGTAGAGCAGGCCCGGTCGGTCGCCGGCGGTGAGGCTGAGGAGGTAGCCGTGCCCGGACTCCACCGGACTTAAGGTGATGCCCGGTTCGAGGGGGAATGACTTGAGCTGACGGGGCAGACGCGCGTTCGGCAAGGGCTCAAGCGGCACCCGGTCGCGTATGCGGGCGGTGAGTTCATATTCGATGTAATTGAGGATGTCCCGGTAGGGGGTGCCCCGGTTTTCCGGGTCAATGACCAGAAAGCTGTCTAGGGCATGGCCGTCCAAGGTGGCGTGGATCTTGGCCTCCAGCACGGTGTAGCGCAGACTGGCGAAGAAACCGCAGATGCGAGCGAACAGTCCCGGCTGATCCGGGGCGTAGACCATCACCTCCACCCCCTCACCGATGGGCGCGAGTCGGGCCCTTACCACGATCTGTTCGCGTGCCAGCACCGGCAGCAGCCGCCGCGTCTGCCAGGCGATCTCCTGCGCCGACAGACGCAGGAACCAGATGTCGTTAAGGCGCGACCACAGGGCCGCCTCCACGCCGGGTTGATAACCGTACAGACGCAGGCTTGCCCGCGCCTGCTCCTTCTTTTCCTCGACCCCATCCAGGGCGGGTTGGCCACCCTCCAGCCGCCGCCGGGCCGAGAGATAGAGTTCCCGCAGCAACGTCTCCTTCCAGGCGTTCCAGATGCCTGGATTGGTGCCGCGGATGTCGGCCACGGTGAGCAGATAGAGCGCGGTGAGCCGGTGGATGTCGCCGCAGGTGCGGGCGAAGGCCTCGATCACGGCGGGATCGGACAGGTCCTGCTTCTGCGCGGTGGATGACATGATCAGGTGATGCCGCACCAGCCAGGTCACCAGTTCCGCATCCCCGCGCGGCAGGCCATGCTGGCGGCAGAAGCGCCGGGCATCCCGCTCGCCGAGCGCGGAATGATCACCGCCGCGCCCCTTGGCGATGTCGTGGAACAGGGCGGCGAGATAGAGCAGGTCGGGCCGGTTAAACCCGACCATCAGGCGGTGGGCCAGGGGCAGCTCGTGGGCGAACTCGCTCAGCCTCAGCCGGCGCAGGTTTCTTAGCACCATGAGGATGTGCTCGTCCACCGGGTAGATGTGGTAGAGGTCGTGCTGCATCTGGCCGGTGATGCGCCCGAAGACCGGCAGATAGCGTCCCAGGATGCCCAGCCGGTGCATCAGGCGCAGCACCCTGGTTACGCCGCGTGGCTCCCTGAACAGGGCGATGAACTGCGCCCTGCGCGCTGGATCGCCGCGGAAGACCCCATCGATGCGCTTGCCCGCCCGCCACAAGGCGCGCAGCAGTCTCGGCGACAGTCCGCCCAGCTCGGGATGCCGCGCCAGGGCTCGAAAGGCGTCCAGGATCGCCTCGGGCTGGCGGGTGAACAGGTCCTCCGAGGCCATGTCGAGCATCTCTCCCCGCTGCAGGAAACCCGGAAAGCCGGCCAGCGGGCGCGTCGCCGTGAGGGGCTTGATGCGGCAGCGCAGCGCGCAAAGCAGGAACTCGCTGGCCAGGGACAGTTCGCGCGCGGTCTGGAAGTAGCGCTGCATAAGCCGCTCCGAGGCTCGCCGGGGCGGGCTGGGCGCGATACCCATCTCGGCCGCGACACGCTCCTGCAGCTCGAACACCAGTCTGTCCTCGCGCCGTCCGGCGGCTAAGTGCAGCCGGATGCGCAGATGCGCCAGAAAGCCGATTAGGTCGTCGATGCGGCGGGCCTCACCCGAGCTGAGCAGACCCTCTCGGGCCAGGCCGCGCAGGCTGGCTGGCAGCCCCGCGGCCTGACTCACCCACAGGACGGTGTGCAGGTCACGCAGACCGCCCGGGTGTTCCTTGATGTCGGGCTCAAGACGCAAGGCCCGGTCCTCCACGCGGCCATGCCGGTTTTGCTGCTCGAGCAGCTTGGCCTCGTAGAAGGCGAGGGGTTCTAGCATGGCCCGGTAGCGCTGCTTAAACCGCTTATACAGACCGGTATTGCCGGCGATGAGACGGGATTCGAGCAGATTGGTCTTGATGGTCACGTCGCGGGCCGATTCGTTAAGACAGACCGACAGGCTGCGCACGCTGTGCCCGACCGGCAAGCCGACGTCCCAGAACAGGCCGATGAGGGGCTCAAAGCGGGCCTGCTCCGAGACTGGCAGATCATCGTCCAGGAGGATCAGCACATCCACGTCGGAGTGCGGATAGAGCTCCGCGCGACCATAACCGCCCACCGCCACCAGGGCGGCCCCTGCCGGCAGGTCGGCAGCTAGCCAGATTTGCCTAAACAGGGTGTCCGTGGCCCGCGAGAGACCCTTCAACAAAGGGCGCGGACGAGGCTTAGCGAGATAGCCGCGGATCAGCGCCTCACGCGCGGCGGCGTGTTCGGCACGCCAGGCGGCGACCTTGGCCGGTGTCAGGGTCATGCCAAGCGGGTAGTCTGTACCCCTGACTTGGCAACGGCCCCCGGGGCAGCCGCGACGTCGGCCAGGTCGTCACTGCAGTGGCTCCGCGAACGACTTGAGCGGGGGGCCTTAACAAAGGCTGGCGGCGGCGGACTTCCGGCCGACAGGGTGAGGACCTCGAAACCCGATTCGGTCACTAGCACGGTGTGTTCCCACTGCGCGGACAGCGAGTGGTCCTTGGTCACCACCGTCCAGCCATCGCCCAGCACACGGACGTCACGCCGGCCGGCGTTGATCATCGGTTCGATGGTGAAGGTCATCCCCGGCTTAAGCTCCACGCCGGTGCCAGGCTTGCCGTAATGCACGACCTGGGGTTCTTCGTGGAATTTGCGACCGATGCCGTGACCGCAGAACTCGCGCACCACGCTGTAGCCGTTGGCTTCGGCATGGCGCTGGATGGCATGGCCGATGTCCCCCAGCCTAGCGCCAGGACGCACGGCCAGGATGCCCTTCCACAGGCACTCGTAGGCGATCTCCGTCAGACGCCGGGCCTGGATCGACGGCTCGCCCACATAGAACATGCGCGAGGTGTCGCCATGCCAGCCGTCCTTGATGACGGTGATGTCGATGTTCACCACGTCACCGGCCTTAAGCTTCTTGTCGCCCGGCACGCCGTGGCAGACCTGGTGATTGACGGAGGTACAGATGGACCTGGGATAGGGCCTGTGTCCAGGTGGCGCGTAGTTCAGCGGGGCGGGGATGGTGCCCTGCACGTTGACCATGTAATCGTGGCACAGGCGGTCGAGTTCGCCGGTGGTGATGCCGGGCTGCACGAAGGGGGTGATGTAGTCCAGCACCTCTGCGGCCAGACGTCCGACCGTGCGCATCAGTTCGATCTCGGCCGGGGTTTTGAGGGTGATGGACATGGTCAAATTGGCTTGGCTGCTGTCGCCTGGCCACCTTAGGAGAGATGTCTACACAGGGGGCCAACAGCAGGAGGGGTGGTGACGGAGGGTGCAGATTACGTGACGGACAACCGCCGTGTAAAGCCGCTCGCAGGCTGTAATCCCGCGATTTACAAGGGGTTATTCCGTGTTCAGTTTTTGGAAGTCGGTGTAATCGCCTTGCCCCTCAGCGATGTCGATGTGCGTCACCTTGGCCGCAGGCGGGCCCTGCCAGGCCCAGGCGATCAGGGCATCGACCCGGGCCGCCTCGCCCTGCAACATGGCCTCGACCGAACCGTCGCGCCGGTTGCGCACCCAGCCGGTGACGCCAAGCCGATTAGCCTCCAGGCGCATGGATTCCCGATACCAGACGCCCTGCACTCGGCCGCGGATGATGAGGTGGCGGGTGACGATCACTTGATGCGCATGCCCGGCTGGGCGCCGCTGTCCGGCGCGAGCAAGAAGGGTCCGCCGCGCTCGTCGGAGGCGGCTAGCACCATGCCCTCCGACAGGCCGAACTTCATCTTGCGCGGGGCCAGGTTGGCCACCATCACCGTAAGCCGCCCGACCAGGGTCTCGGGGGCGTAGGCGGCCTTGATGCCGGCGAACACGGTGCGTGTCTGTGTGCCCAGGTCCAGGGTGAGGCGGAGCAGCTTGTCCGCCCCCTCGACGTGCTCGGCTTGGACAATGCGCGCCACGCGCAGGTCCACCTTAGCGAAATCGTCGATGGAGATCGTCACCCCGCCCTCGGGCGCAGGGCTCTGGGCAGAGGTAACGGCGGTCTGCGCCACCGCCGCGTGCTGTTGATGCTCGCCATGACGCACGGGTGCGGGCGGGGGCACCAGGCTTTCGCGGTTTTCCTCGATCATCGCTTCGATCGCCTTGGGATCCACACGTGTCATCAGATGCCGGTAGGGCTGGATTGCGTGGTGGGTCAGTAACCTGCCGGTGTCCTGCCAGGCTAGCGGCGGGATGTTCAGGAAGGCCTCGACCTCGTTGGCCAGGCGCGGCAGCACTGGCTTGAGATAAAGGGTCAGAAACCGAAAGGCGTTCAAGGCCACGGTGCAGACCGCGTGCAACTCCCGATCGCGGCCTTCCTGCCTGGCCATCTCCCAGGGCTTGTGTAGGTCCACATACTGGTTGGCCAGATCGGCCAGGGCCATGATCTCGCGCAGGGCCTTGCCGTATTCGCGCGCCTCGTAGTGCGCGGCGATGGTCTCGGCTGCTGCCTGCATGGCGGGTAGCGGCGTATTCTCGGACGGCACCTCACCTAGCCTGCCCTCGAAGCGTTTGGTGATGAAGCCGGCGGTGCGGCTGGCGATATTGATGTATTTGCCGACCAGATCGCTGTTGACCCGCGCGACGAAGTCGTCCAGGTTGAGATCGATATCCTCCAGGCCGCTGCCGAGCTTGGCCGCATAGTAGTAGCGCAGCCACTCTGGATTCAGGTGCTTAAGATAGCTCTCCGCGGTGATGAAGGTGCCGCGCGACTTGGACATCTTCTGCCCGTTCACCGTCAGGAAGCCGTGACAGAACACGCCGCTGGGGGTGCGGTAGCCGGCATACTCCAGCATCGCAGGCCAGAACAGGGCGTGGAAATAGAGGATGTCCTTGCCGATGAAGTGATAGACCTCGGTGCCGGACTCGACGGCCTTGGCGGGGTTCCAGTAGGCGTCGAAGTCCAGACCCTCCCGCTCGGCGAGGCTGCGAAAGCTGCCCAGGTAGCCGATGGGCGCGTCCAGCCAGACGTAGAAGTATTTCCCCGGCGCATCCGGGATCTCAAAGCCGAAATAGGGCGCATCGCGCGAGATGTCCCAATCCGTGAGCCCGGCCTCAAGCCATTCCTTGAGCTTGTTGGCGGCCTCCTCCTGTACCCGCGGCGGTCGGGTCCAGTCGCGCAGGAAGGCCCCGCAGCGGGGGTCCGACAGACGGAAGAAATAGTGGTCCGAGGTCTTGCGTACGGGACTGACCCCAGATACGGCGGAATAGGGATTGATCAGCTCGGTGGGCTGATAGGCGGCACCGCAGACCTCGCAGGAATCACCGTACTGATCACGGGCATGACACTTTGGGCACTCGCCCTTGATGAAACGGTCCGGCAGGAACATTGCCTTGACCGGGTCATAGAACTGTTCGATCGCCCTGACCTCGATTAACCCCGCCGCCTTGAGCCTAGCGTAGATGTCCCGGGCATGGCTGCGGGTCTCCTCGCTGTTGGTGCTGCCATAATGGTCGAAACCGATTAGGAAGCCGTCGAAGTCGCGCTTGTGCTCGTGCCACACCCGTGCGATCAGCTGCTCCGGCGTAATACCCTCCTTCTCCGCCCGCAGCATGATGGGCGTGCCGTGGGTGTCGTCGGCGCAGGCGTACCAGCATTCATGGCCGCGCATCTTCTGGAAGCGGACCCAGATGTCGGTCTGGATGTATTCCACCAGATGGCCCAGGTGGATGGCGCCATTGGCGTAGGGCAGGGCGGAGGTGACGAGGATGCGGCGGGTCATGATGGTTTGGGGATAGATATTTATATCATTCTACGCGGCCTGGCTGCCGGGAGACACGAGACTTGCTAAAACACGCAACGCAATCGCGCAGCACCCTGCTTAATGCCGGCGTGAGCAAGCGCGAGGCATGGGCCTGGGCGATGTACGACTTCGCCAACTCGGGCTACACCACGGTGGTGATCACGGCCGTGTTCAATGCCTATTTCGTCGCCGTCGTAGCCGGCAACACGCCCTGGGCGACGCTGGCCTGGAGCGCCGCGCTGGCGGTCTCCTACGGCCTCATCATGTTGAGCGCGCCGGCGATCGGGGCCTATGCCGATCTGCGTTCGGCCAAGAAGACCTTGCTCGCCGTCACCACCGTAGGCTGCGTGCTCGGCACGGCGGCCCTCGCCTTAGTGGGTCCGGGCGACCTCTGGCTGGCGGTGGTCCTGGTGGTGGCGAGCAACTTCTTTTTCGGCACCGGCGAGAACCTCATCGCCGCTTTCCTACCCGAACTTGCGCGCGGGCGGGCGCTGGGCAGACTGTCCGGCCTGGGCTGGGGGTTGGGTTATCTTGGCGGCATGCTGACGCTGGGGGTCTGCTTAGCCTACATCGCCCATGCTAAGGAGCTGGGGCTTGAGGCACCGCAGTTCGTGCCCGGGGCGATGCTTATTACGGCAGGCATCTTCCTGCTCGCAGCCTTGCCCACGTTTGTCCTCCTGCGCGAGCGCGGAACTGGGCTTACGGCGCGCGATCATGCCATCCGCTTAGGGAAGGTCTGCACAACCTGCTGCGCGAACGGATCGCTGCGTTGCGCGG
>DAITOH010000026.1:0-13192 GCA_036834225.1 Thiobacillaceae bacterium
GCGCCCCTTATCATGCAGCTCACCCTCACCCGTCCGGACGACTGGCATCTGCACCTGCGTGACGGTGCCGCCATGCGGGCGGTCCTGCCGGATACGGCGCGACGTTTTGCCCGCGCCATCGTCATGCCCAACCTCAAGCCGCCGGTGCGCACGGTGGCCGAGGCCGCCGCCTACCGGGCGCGCATCCTGGACAGCCTGCCGGCGGGGATGCGCTTCGAGCCGCTGATGACGCTGTACCTCACGGACAACACCTCGCCGGCGGAGGTCCGTGCTGCAAAGGCGAGCGGTTTCGTGCACGCGGTCAAATACTACCCGGCAGGTGCCACCACCCACTCCGATGCAGGGGTTACGGCGGTGGAGCGGGCCTATCCGGCCATCGAGGCCATGCAGGAGGTGGGGCTGCCGCTACTGGTCCACGGCGAGGTCACCGACCCGGAGGTCGACGTCTTCGACCGCGAGGCAGTGTTCATCGACCGCGTTCTTGTCCCGCTCCTTGATCGTTTCCCCAGGCTCAAACTGGTTCTGGAGCACATCACCACCCGACAGGGGGTGGAGTTCGTGCGCGCCATGCCCGAGAACGTAGCCGGGACCCTGACCGCCCATCATCTGCTCTACAGCCGCAACGCCATGTTCAGGGGCGGCATACGGCCGCATTACTATTGCCTGCCGGTGCTCAAACGGGAAGAACACCGCCGCGCCCTGGTCGAGGCCGCCACTTCCGGCAGCCCCAAATTCTTCCTGGGTACCGACAGCGCCCCCCACGCCCAGGACGCCAAGGAGTGCGCCTGCGGCTGCGCCGGCATCTATACCGCCCACGCCGGCATCGAGCTTTACGCTGAGGTCTTCGAGGCGGCCGGGGCGCTGGACCGCCTGGAGGCCTTCGCCAGCTTTCACGGCCCCGACTTCTACGGCCTGCCGCGTAACCGCGAAAGGATCACATTAGTGAAACAGCCCTGGAATGTCCCCGCCGCGATCGACTTTGGCGAAGGCCGCCGGCTCATCCCCCTGCGGGCCGGCGAAGCCGTGACCTGGCGTCTGGCCTGACCGCGTCGACACCCTCATTCCTTCAAGCCCCGGCCCGCGGATGCCGAAAAGTACCCGTATAACCGTGACGGAGGAAAGATGCAGAAGGACAGCCCCTACTTCAAATACGTGGTCGAACTGCTCAAGGCGATGCTGGAGAAGGACGGCTCGGACCTGTTCATTACCGAGGGCGCCCCGCCGGCGATCAAGGTGCATGGCGAGATGACCCCCTTAGGCGGCAAGCCGCTAAGCCGGGAGCAAGCTGAGAAGATCGTCGCTGCGGTGATGAACGATAAGCAGCGGGCCGAGTTCCTCGACACCAAGGAGTGCAACTTCGCCCTCTCACTGGACGGGATCGGCCGCTTTCGCGTCAACGCCTTCGTGCAGCGCGGCTCGCACGGCCTGGTAGTGCGGGTCGTCAACACCCAGGTCCCCACGCTGGACGAGCTGCGGCTGCCGGCCGTGCTGAAAGAGGTGGTCATGGAAAAGCGCGGCCTTGTCCTCATGGTCGGCGCCACCGGCTCGGGCAAGTCCACCAGCCTGGCCGCCATGCTCAATTACCGCAACGAGAACTCGTGCGGCCACATCATCACCATCGAGGACCCGGTGGAGTTTGTACATCCGCACAAGAAGAGCCTGATCATGCAGCGCGAGGTGGGGGTGGACACCGACAGCTGGCATGCGGCGCTCAAGAACACCCTGCGCCAGGCCCCGGACGTGATCCTGATCGGCGAGATCCGCGACCGCGACACCATGGACTATGGCATCGCCTTCGCCGAGACCGGTCATCTGTGTCTGGCCACATTGCATGCCAACAATGCTAACCAGGCCTTAGACCGGATCATCAACTTCTTCCCGGTGGAGCGGCGGCAACAGATCCTCATGGACCTGTCGCTCAATCTTAAGGCCATCGTCTCCCAGCGTCTGATCCCGGCCTCCGCCGGAGGCCGGGTGCCGGCCGTCGAGATCATGCTCAACACGCCGCGGGTGGCGGATCTGATCCGCAAGGGCGAGGTGCATGAGATCAAGGAGGCCATGGCCAAGTCCAAGGACTTAGGCATGCGCACCTTCGATCAGGCGCTCTATGACCTGTGCGTGGACGGCCTGACCGAGCCCGAGACCGCGCTGCGCTACGCCGACTCTTACAACGATCTGCGCCTGATGCTCAAGAACATGGTCAGCCGTGGCCCACTGGGCGAGGAGATAGCCAGCGGACTGACGCTGGCCTAAAGCGCCCTTGCGGTGGGAAGCCGGCAGTCCTATATTCGGGACTTGGGAGTCGGCCAGACAGCCGCTGTGCCTTCGGGCGCAGAGGAAAGTCCGGGCTCCACAGGGCAGGGTGCCAGGTAACACCTGGGCGCTATAAGGCCACAAGGCCCCAAGGCGACGGAAAGTGCAACAGAAACACACCGCCGATGGCCCGGACTTTGGCGCCGCAAGGCGACAAAGTCTACCCAATGAGGGCAGACAGACCGCGTGAGCGGATGGACTTCCCTCGGCCGGGGCCTCGCGCAAGCGAGGCGTGGTACCCGCAAGGGTACCGGGATCAGGCAAGGGTGAAATCGTGCGGTAAGAGCGCACGGCCGGACCGGTAACGGCCCCGGCGGGCAAACCCCACCCGGAGCAAGGCCAAATAGGCAGGCGCGTCCACGTGACATAGGCGGCCCGTCGAAGCCTGCGGGTAGGCTGCACGAGGCGGCGGGCGACCGCCGTCCCAGATGAATGGCTGTCCACGACAGAACCCGGCTTACCGGCCGACTCCCGCTTTCTCCGGAAACACGCCGGGGTGTCTCGAGTCAGCCCTGCTCCCGAGTCGTTCAAGCAGAATGATCGTCTGTCGGGCTTCAACCCGACTCCCCCCCCGATCGACGTCCCCGGCCTAAAACCTGATAAGTTACTTTAAGTTTCGTCCATAGGTCTTTTTTTGACCGTCTTTCTGACCCGAGCCGCCTTGGGCCAGCTAAGTCTTTGTTCGCACGATGCAAATCCCCCTTGACGCTGGGGGAAGCGCCCTACTATAGTGGGGCGAGGTGGTGGAGAGTGGAGGAAAGTGCAGCAGAGTGGCATAACTCGGCTGCCATGACGATGATGTTTCGTGGGTTCACGCCGCTGAGCCTGGATGGCAAGGGCAGGCTGGCTATCCCCAGCAAATACCGCGATACGCTCATGGAGCGTTGCGGTGGGCGTCTGGTCGTCACCCTCGACCCGGGCCGCTGCTTGCTGCTCTACCCTCTGCCCGAGTGGGAGCCCATCGAGCGCAAGATCAACAATCTGCCCAGCTTCCATCCCCTGAGTCGACAGCTCAAGCTGATCCTGGTCGGTTCGGCCACCGACGTGGAACTCGACGGCTCCGGACGCATCCTGGTGCCCGCCCCCCTGCGCGACAAGGCGCGCATGGACAAGGACGTGGTGCTAGTCGGTCAGGGTCACAAGTTCGAGATCTGGAACGAGGCCGACTGGCAGGCCGCGTACGACGCCGCCACCGACTTCACCACCGCGCTTGAAGAGGCGCGACACAAGGGAGACCTGCCCGATGAGCTCAGGGATTTCAGCCTGTGACCGGCCAGCATCGCCCTGTGCTGCTGGAGGAAACCCTGGCGGCACTGGATATCCGTGCGGAGGGGACCTACGTGGACGCCACCTTCGGCCGCGGCGGTCACAGCCGCGCGATCCTCGCGCGGCTGGGCCCATCCGGCCGACTGCTGGCGCTAGATCGCGACCCCGATGCGGTCCGCTTCGGGCAGACGTGGCAGGACCCGCGCTTCAGCATCGCCCATGCTGCCTTCGCTACGCTAGCGCAGACAGCGCATGCCCACGGCATCCAGGCCGCAGATGGGGTGTTGTTCGACCTCGGGGTGTCGAGTCCTCAACTGGATACGCCCGAGCGGGGTTTCAGCTTCCGGATGGATGCGCCGCTGGACATGCGCATGGACGTAAGCCGCGGTCCCACGGCGGCCGAGTGGCTGAACCACGCCGATGAAGAGGAGATCGCCCGCGTGGTCCGGGAATATGGCGAGGAGCGGTTTGCTCAGTCGGTTGCAAGGGCGATTGTCGCAGCGCGCGCCAAGCGCCCCATCACCACCACCGGTCAGCTCGCTCGGCTCTGCGCCCAGGCCGTGCGTACCCGCGAACCCGGCCAGGATCCCGCCACGCGCACCTTCCAGGCTATCCGGATTCACATTAACCGAGAGCTTGAAGAGCTGGCTTGCGCGCTGCCCCAGGCGGTGGAACTGCTGCGGCCGGGGGGGAGGCTTGCGGTGATCAGCTTCCATTCGCTGGAAGATCGCATGGTCAAACGCTTCCTGCGGGCGGAGGAGAAGGGTGCCGAGATCCCGGCCGAGATCCCCCTGACGCGCGATGCCCTGCCGGTCGGACGGTTGCGCGTCATCGGCAAGACCATCCGCCCCACCGCTTCGGAGGCGGCCGCCAACCCGCGCGCGCGCAGCGCCGTGCTGAGGGTGGCCGAGCGCCGCGAGGGAGGGGGTTCATGCTGAAGCTCAACGCCGCCCTTGCCCTGCTCCTGCTCATCTGCGCCATCGCCGTGGTGTCGGCGCGCCATCAGGCGCGCAAGCTGTTCGTGGAATTGCAGCGGGCCCAGGCCGAGGCCCGCGCACTGGACATCGAGTGGGGCAGGCTGCTCCTGGAGCAAAGCACTTGGGCCATGCACAGCCGTGTCGAGGTCGTGGCGCAGCACCAGCTGCACATGGCCGTACCCGATGCCGCGCGCATCCACCTCATCGCCCCGCTTGCGGCCAGACAGCCATGAGAGCGCTGCGTCACGCCAACCGGCATGCCAATCCACTGCTGCGTCTTAACCTGCAGCGCTGGCGCATGCGCCTGGTCATGGCGCTGCTCTTCGGCGGCTTCGCGGCCTTAACCGTGCGTGCGACCTATCTGCAGGCCTGGCAGACCGAATTCCTGAACCTGCAAGGCGACAAGCGGGTCAACCGGGTGGTCCCCATCACCGCCCACCGCGGGATGATCCTGGACCGACGCGGCGAGCCGCTGGCCATCAGCACCCCGGTGGAATCCCTCTGGGTCAACCCGCGCGAGGCGGAGGCCAGCGCTGAGCAGATCCGGGCGCTGGCGGGCCTGCTCGGGGAGGATCACGCCGCCCTGGCCAACGTGTTCGCCGACAAGGCCAAGACCTTCGTCTACCTGCGGCGGCAGGTGTCGCCCGAGCTGGCTAGGCAATGCCTGGCGCTGGGGATCAAGGGCCTATACGCTAAGCCCGAGTTCCGCCGCTTCTACCCTGCCGGCGAGGTCATGGCCCAGGTGTTGGGCATGACAGACGTCGAGGACCGTGGCATCGAGGGCCTGGAGCTGATCTACAACACCTGGCTTGCGGGCGAGGCGGGCATGAAGCGCGTGGTCAGGGACCGCAAGGGCAACGTGGTGGAGGAGCTGGAACTCATCCGTCTGCCCAAACCCGGCAACGATCTGACCCTGTCTTTCGACCTGCAGATTCAGTACTTAGCCTACCGGGAACTGAGCGCCGCCGTCGAGCGGCATCGCGCCCGCGCCGGCTCGGTTGTGGTGGTGGACAGCCGCACGGGCGAGATCCTGGCCCTGGCCACCGTGCCTTCCTTCAATCCCAACAACCGCGCCACCTATAGCGCAGACCGGGCGCGCAACCGGCCCGCCACCGACATCTTCGAGCCCGGCTCGACCATGAAGCCCTTCCTCGTCGCCGCCGCCATGGATGCCGGCATCGTGAACGCAAACACCCGCATAGACACCGGGCCCGGCTATTACTACATCGGCGACAGGCGCATCACCGACGTGCACCCCAAGGGCGTCCTCTCGCTTACCGAGGCCCTGCAGGTCTCCAGCAACGTCGCCGCTGCCCGCATCGCCATGGATCTGAAGTCCGAGGACTACTGGCGGCTGCTCGACCAGGCCGGTTTCGGCTCGCCGCCCCGGGCGGGCCTGCCCGGCGAGGCCGCGGGGACCCTGCGCGCCTACCGCACCTGGCGCCCGATCGAAAAGGCGACCATGGGCTTCGGTCATGGCATGTCGGTCAGCCTGCTGCAACTGGCGCGTGCCTACACTGCATTCGCCAACGACGGCGTCATGCCGCACCTGACCGTGCTCAAGCACCGGGAACAGGCCATCGGCCAGCGCGTCATGACGGCACAGACCGCGCAGATCGTGCGTGAGATGCTCGAGCGGGTGACCCACGACGGCGGCACCGCCCCGCGGGCCAGAGTGATGGGCTATCGTGTGGCAGGCAAGACCGGGACGGCCCACAAGCCGGTGGGCGGGAGCTATGCCGCCGACAAGTACATCGCCTCCTTCGTCGGCCTGGCGCCCGCCTCCGACCCCCGGCTGGTGGTGGCGGTGATGATCGATGAGCCCGCGGGGCGCCAATACTATGGCGGTCTGGTCGCCGCGCCGGTGTTCTCCAAGGTGATGGCCGGGGCGCTTAGGCTGATGGCCGTGCCGCCCGACGCACCCATGGACGCCGTGACCGCGCCCAGTACCACGGCGCCTGTCGTGGGGGAGGCGGTGTGATGCTGCATCCTGGACCGACCCCCGCCGCCGATCAGCTCCTGGCCTGGTTGAGGTCACACTGCCCGGCCGCTGCTGGGCTGAGCGCGGACAGCCGCCTGATCACCCCCGGCGACGTCTTCCTCGCCTTCCCCGGCGACGTCCACGACGGCCGGCACTACATCCCCCAAGCCGTGGCGGCTGGCGCTGCGGCGGTGCTGTGGGAGGCCACGGGTTACACCTGGCCGCAGCAGACGGAGCTGCCCAACCTGCCGGTGTCCGGCCTGCGCACCCTGGCGGCAGAGCTGGCCGTGCGCTGGTACGATGACCCCAGCCGGGCGCTGTGGATGACGGGCATCACCGGCACCAACGGCAAGACCTCCATCGCTCACTGGCTGGGACAAGCCCTGACCGCGACAGGCAGGCCCAGCGCCATCCTCGGCACGCTCGGCAACGGCCTGTGCGGGGCGCTCACCCCGGCCAGCCACACCACGCCGGACTGCGTCACCCTGCAACGCCTGCTGGCCGGCTACCGCGCGGCCGGCGCCCAGGCGGCCGTCATGGAGGTCTCCTCGCATGGTCTGGCTCAAGGGCGCGTTCAAGGCATGCACTTCGACGTGGCCGTGCTGACCAATCTGTCGCGCGACCATCTCGACTACCACGGCGACATGGCCTCTTATGCTAAGGCCAAGGCGAAGCTGTTCGGCTGGCCGGGGCTTAAGTGGGCGGTGCTCAACCTGGATGACGAGTTCGGCCGCACACTTTACATGCGCCTTCAGGGCACTCAGGTGCAACGCCTGGGCTACGGCCTGCAGGGCGGCGAGATCCTCGCTAGCTCGCTGGCGCTCAACGCGCAGGGCATCCGCATGGCGGTCGCCACCCCCTGGGGGCGGGGGGAGATCGTAAGCCCCCTGCTGGGCGAGTTCAACGCCTACAACCTGCTCGCCGTCTTAGGGGCATTGCTGGCCGCCGGTGTAGGCCTGGATGCGGCCTTGGGTGAGCTTGCTAGGCTTAAGCCCGTGGCCGGGCGCATGCAGACCCTGGTCCCGGACGGGCCGGGGCCGACGGTGGTGGTGGACTATGCCCACACCCCGGACGCACTGGAGAAGACCCTCAAGGCCCTGCGCCCGCTAGCCGCCCGCCGGCTGTGGTGCGTGTTCGGCGCCGGCGGCGGCCGCGACCGCGGCAAGCGCCCGCTCATGGGCGGCATCGCCGCCGCCCTCGCGGATGCGGTCGTGGTCACCAGCGACAACCCACGCAACGAGGCGCCCGCCGAGATCATCGCTGACATCCTCGCCGGCATGCCGCCTGGCCAGACTGCTATCGTCGACCGGGCGGAGGCCATCCGCCACGCCGTGCGCGAGGCCCAAGCGGGGGATGTGGTGCTCATCGCCGGCAAGGGGCATGAGGACTATCAGGAGATCCAGGGCGTGCGGCAGCCGTTCTCGGATCTGGCAGTGGCCCGCGCCGCCTTAGAGGAAAGGGGGGCGTATGCATCTGAGTGAGGCGGCGCGCGCCATTGGTGCCGAGGCAAAGGGGCCCGATGTGGAATTCGGCTGCGTGCAGACCGACAGCCGTGCGCTCACCCCGGGCTGCCTGTTCGTGGCCCTGCGCGGGGCGCGCTTCGACGGCCATGCCTTCGTGGAGGAGGCCCTCCGCAAGGGCGCGGCGGCCGTCATGATCGACCGGGCCCACCCCCTGCCGCCTGGACCGCCGCCGGCCCTTGTGGTCGAAGACACGCGGCTTGCCCTGGGGCGGCTCGCCGCCTGGCATCGCGCCAGCATGCCATCGCGCATCGTCGCCATCACCGGCAGCAACGGCAAGACCACGGTCAAGGAGATGACCGCTGCCATCCTGCGCGCCGAGGTCGGCGCCGAGGCGGTGCTCGCCACCGAGGGCAACCTCAATAACGACATCGGCGTGCCGCTGACATTGCTGCGGCTCAAACCCGCGCACCGCTATGGCGTCATCGAGATGGGCATGAACCATGCCGGCGAGATCGCCTACCTCACGCGGCTAGCCCATCCTGATGTGGCCCTAGTCAACAACGCCCAGCGCGCGCATCTGGAGGGGCTCGCAACGGTGGAGGCGGTGGCGCGCGCCAAGGGCGAGATCTACGAGGGGTTGCGACCGGATGGCGTAGCCCTCGTCAACGGTGACGACCCGCACGCCCCGCTGTGGCTGGAACTCAATGCCAATCGGCGCTGCCTGCGCTTCGGCCTGGGCGCGCAGGCCGACATCTGGGCGGAATACGACCTTAACCCCGAAGGCGCGCGCCTGATGCTGCACACCCCCCTGGGTCCCATCCCTGTCGAGCTGCAGGTGCCGGGGCTGCACAATGTGCGCAATGCCGCCGCCGCCGCGGCCGCGGCCATCGCCCTGGGGGCCCCGGCGGATGCGATCCAGGCGGGATTGGCCGCCTACCGGGGGGTGAAGGGCCGCCTGCAGACTCACCCCTGCATCCTGGGCGCCACCCTAATCGACGACAGCTACAACGCCAACCCTGACTCCGTCATCGCCGCCATCCAGGTTCTGGCCGCCCGGCCGGGCCGGCGCATCCTGGTGCTAGGGGACATGGGCGAGCTTGGGCCGTGTGCGGTCGACCTGCACCGGGCCATCGGGGCGCAGGCGCGCACCGCCGGTATCGACCGCCTGCTGGCCCTGGGCGAACTCTCGCAGCACGCGGTCGAAGGCTTCGGCGCGGGCGGCATGCACTTCGAGCGCATCGAGGAGCTGCTGGCGGAGGTGGAGTATGCCTTGGGCCCCGACGTGACGGTGCTGGTCAAGGGCTCCCGCTTCATGCGCATGGAGCGCATCGTGCAGTCCTTCGTGGAGGAGCGCCATCTATGCTCCTGATGCTCGCCCAGTGGCTGGGCCACGACATCCGCGCCTTCAACGTCTTCCAGTACATCACCCTGCGCTCGGTGCTGGCGGCGCTCACCGCGCTGCTGATCTCCTTCCTGGTGGGGCCCTGGATGATCCGGCGCCTGGCGAGCCTCAAGATCGGCCAGGCCGTGCGCGACGACGGTCCGCAGACGCATCTCACCAAGGCCGGCACCCCCACCATGGGCGGGGCGCTGATCCTCATCAGCATGGCGCTCGCCACGCTGCTCTGGGCGGACCTGCGCAACACCTATGTCTGGGTCGCACTGGCCACCCTCCTCGGCTTCGGCGCCATCGGCTGGGTGGACGACTGGCGCAAGGTGGTGGAGCGAAACCCGCGCGGTCTGCCGGCACGCTGGAAGTATTTCTGGCAGTCGGTCATCGCCCTGGCGGTGGCCGCCTACCTGGTCTGGTCCGCTCACCTGCCTGCCCAGACCGAGCTAATCGTGCCCTTCTTCAAACAGATCGTCATGCCCCTTGGGGCGGTGGGCTTCGTCTTGCTCGCCTACTTCGTCATCGTCGGCACCAGCAACGCCGTCAACCTCACCGACGGGGCCGACGGCTTGGCCATCTTGCCGACGGTCATGGTCGCAGGCGCCCTGGGCATCTTCGCCTACGTCGCCGGGCACGCCGTGTTCTCCAAGTACCTGGGCCTGCCGCACATCCCTGGTGCTGGCGAACTCACCATCTTCTGCGCCGCCCTGGCGGGGGCGGGGCTTGCCTTCCTCTGGTTCAACGCCTACCCGGCCGAGGTCTTCATGGGCGACGTGGGGGCGCTGGCCCTGGGCGCGGCCTTAGGCGTGGTGGCGGTGATCGTGCGCCAGGAGATCGTGCTCTTCATCATGGGCGGCGTCTTCGTGCTGGAGACCATCTCGGTGATGCTACAGGTCGGCTCCTACAAGCTCAGGCGCAAGCGCATCCTCCTCATGGCGCCGCTGCACCACCACTTCGAGCTCAAGGGCTGGAAGGAGACGCAGGTGGTAGTGCGGTTCTGGATCATCAGCATCGTGCTGGTGCTCATCGGCCTGTCGACCCTGAAACTGCGGTGAGGGGCGCGGCGTGAGGAAGGCGATGATCAACTATGCGGGGCTTAAGGCCCTGGTGGTCGGCCTGGGCGATACCGGCATGTCGTGTGTGCGCTGGCTGCTTAAGCACGGCGCCCAGGTGCGCGCCACTGACACCCGTGCTACCACGCCCCACGCCGAGCGACTGCGCATCGAGTATCCCGAGCTGGCGATGCGTCTGGGCAGACTCGATACGGCCGATTGCGACTGGGCGGAGATGATCGTCGTAAGCCCCGGCGTGCCCGTTTCCATCCCCGAGATCGCGGCCGCGGCCGCCGCCGGCAAGGACGTGGTGGGCGACGTGGAACTATTCGCCCGCGTGCTGGCGCACTCCCCCCGGCCAGCGCGCATCCTCGCCATCACCGGCTCCAACGGCAAGAGCACGGTGACCGCGCTCACCGGACACCTGTGCAAGACGGCCGGCATGCACACGGCGGTGGCCGGCAATATCGGCCTGCCGGTGTTAGACGCCCTAGCCGAGTCGGAAGACACCGGCATCTCACCCGAGGTCTGGGTCCTGGAATTGTCTAGCTTTCAGCTCGAGACCACGCATAGCCTTACGCCTGATGCCGCAACCGTGCTCAACCTCAGCGAAGACCACATGGACCGCTACGCCGGCATGGAGGCGTATGCGGCGGCGAAGGCCCGAATCTTCGGCCGCATTACCCCTCAGCCCGCATCTATCGGCGCATGTCAACGCACACAGATCCTCAACCGGGACGACCCCCAGGTCATGAAAATGGTCCGTCCCGGCTGGCGCTTGTGGACCTTTGGGCTTACGACCGGACTTACAGCCGGGGAATGGGGGATCACCGAGCGCGGCCACGAGAAATGGCTGGCCGAAGGGACCACGCCCCTCATGCCGGTGGCGCATCTGCCCCTTACCGGCCTGCACAATGCCGCCAATGCCCTGGCTGCGCTGGCCCTCACCCGGGCCATCGATCTGCCCTATCCGCATCTGCTGGAGGGCCTGGCCACCTTCAAGGGTCTGCCACACCGGGTCGAGAAGGTGGCCGAGATCGACGGGGTCACCTGGTATGACGACTCCAAGGGCACCAACGTCGGCGCCACCGTGGCCGCGTTAAACGGTTTCGAGTGTCCGGTGGTGCTGATCGCCGGCGGCGACGGCAAGGGCCAAGACTTCTCGCCGCTGCGCGCGGCCGTCGCCCGCGCCCGGGCGGTGATCCTGATTGGCCGCGACGCCCCGAGCATCGAAGCGGCCCTCGCCGGGGCCGCCCCCTGCCTGCATGCCGCCAGTCTGGAAGAGGCCGTCGGCCTGGCCCGCGCGCAGGCCCGACCGGGGGATGCCGTGCTGCTCTCCCCGGCCTGCGCCAGCTTCGACATGTTCCGCAACTACGTGCACCGCGCCGAGGTCTTCGTAGCCGCGGTGCATGCCCTAGCACAAGCGCAAGGAGGGCAATACGGCGACCACGCCTCAGCCCTCGCGCCTCTCGCCTCACCCCCAGAGGACGGCCATGTTTCATAACGCCGCGCACAAGCGCTCCGGCTTAGCCCTTTATGACTGGTGGCTGCTGTGGGTGACGTTCGCCCTGCTCGGCATGGGCCTGGTCATGGTCTATTCGGCCTCCGTGGCCACCGCCGAGGCGGTCAGCGGCAATCCCAACCACTACCTCACCCGCCACGGCATGCACCTGGTCGTGGCGCTCTCGCTGGCCTATGCCGCCTTCCAGCTGCCGACCCGCCTGTGGCAGCGGATGGCGCCGGTATTGTTCGTCCTCGGTGCCATCCTGCTAGTGCTAGTCCTGATTCCGGGCATAGGCTACGAGGTCAAGGGCGCCCGACGCTGGATTTCGCTGGGCACGCTGGGCACTCTGCAGCCCTCCGAGTTCATGAAGCTGGCCGTCGTCCTCTATGCCGCCGATTACACGGTACGCAAGGCCGGGCTGATGGACAGCGTGCGCAAGGGCTTCATGCCGATGTTCGCGGTCATGCTGACGGTGGGCACCCTGCTGCTGCTGGAACCCGACTTCGGCGCCTTCGCCGTCATCGTCGTCATCGCCCTGTGCATCCTCTTCCTGGGCGGACTGAACTGGCGCCTGTTCGTCGGGCTGATCCTGCTGCTGGCCGCGGGCTTCGTGCTGCTGATCTGGATGTCACCCTACCGTATGGCGCGCATGGCCGGCTATCTCAATCCCTGGGACGACCCCCTGGGCAAGGGCTATCAGCTGACTCACGCCCTCATCGCCTTCGGCCGCGGGGAGTTGACTGGCGTGGGCCTGGGTGACAGCGTCGAGAAACTGCACTACCTGCCGGAGGCGCACAACGACTTCCTCCTGGCGGTGATCGGCGAGGAACTGGGCCTGCTCGGTGTGCTGATCGTGATCGCCCTGTTCGCCTGGCTCACCTGGCGCGCGTTTTCCATCGGCTGGCAGGCGGCCCTGATGGAACGCAACTTCCCCGCCCTCGTGGCGCAGGGCATCGGCGTGTGGATAGGCGTACAGGGCTTCATCAACATGGGCGTCAACATGGGCCTGCTGCCCACCAAGGGCCTCACGCTCCCGCTCATGAGCTACGGCGGCTCCGGCATCGTCGCCAACTGCCTGGCCATCGCCCTACTCGTGCGCATCGATTATGAAAACAGGCGCCTTATGCGGGGGTAAAAGCAATGACGGTCAATCCCTGCACTGTGCACATCGAAAACCTCCTGGAGGCACCTGTTTTGGCGCAGGCTAACCTTGGCGCAGCCAAGGTTAAGGCCCGAAGGGCCGGCC
>DAITOH010000027.1:0-13085 GCA_036834225.1 Thiobacillaceae bacterium
GGGAGTTGGCTGGGATAACAGTATCTACAGGCAATTTGCGTCCAACACCGGTGCGTGCCTGTCGTGCTCTACCGCAGTGACATCTGCATGGTATAGACGCACAGGGCCATCAGCGGCTGGGGCAGGATGCCGAGCAACAGCACCCCCAAGCCGTTCACCGACAGTAGCAGCCGGGCACCACCGGAGGGGGCCGCGAGCTGTTCCTGGCCATGGGGGCTGTCGAAGTACATCAGCTTGACCACGCGCAGGTAGTAGTAGGCACCGATGAGGGAGAACATCACCGCCACCACGGCCAGCCAGGTCCAGCCGGCCCCGACCAAGGCTTGCAGGACGGCGAGCTTGGCGTAGAAGCCGACGAAGGGGGGTAGCCCCGCCATGGACAGCATAAGGATACCCATTAGCGCCGCCAGCCAGGGCGCGCGCGTGTTGAGGCCCTTAAAGTCATCCAGGCTTTCCGCCTCGTAGCCGGCACTTGAGAGGTGGACGACCAGGCCGAAGGCACCCAGGCTCATGATCACATAGGTGATGACATAGTACAGGGCCGAGGTGTAGCCGGAGAAATCGCCAGTGAGCACCCCCAACAGCAGGAAACCCATGTGCGAGATGGTCGAATAGGCCAGCATGCGCTTGATGTTGGTCTGCATGATCGCGGCCAGATTGCCGATAGCCAGCGAGAGCACCGCCATTACCGCCAGCATCTGCTGCCAGTCGCCATGCGCGGGCTGCAGGCCGTCGACCAAAAGCCGCATGACGAAGGCGAAGGCGGCCAGCTTGGGAGCCGAACCGATGAACAGGGTCACCGCCGTCGGGGCGCCGTGGTAGATGTCCGGCACCCACATGTGAAAGGGCGCAGCGCCAAGCTTGAAACCAAGGCCGGCTACCAGAAAGACGAGGCCGAAGGCGAGCACGGTCTTGTTCTCCACGCCGTCGCCGAGGACCTGGGCCATCTTTGCTAGCTCCAGCGTGCCGGTAAGTCCGTAGAGCATGGACATACCGTAGAGCAGTAGGCCCGAGGCCAGGGCCCCGAGCACGAAATACTTCATGGCCGCCTCGACCGCCTGGGCAGAGTCACGCTGCAGGGCGACCATGGCGTAAAGCGACAGCGACAGGAGCTCCAGGCCCAGATAGAGGGTGAGGAGGTGGCTGGCGGAGATCATCACCATCATGCCGAGCACGGCGAACATAAGCAGGGCGAAATACTCGCCGCGCATCAGCGCCCGGTCGGCCAGGTACTGACGCGAATAGATCACGGCGGCGATGCCGGCCAGATAGGTCATGAGCTTGAGCAGGTCGGCCATGGCGTCGTCGACGAACATGCCGCTCAAGGTGTAGGCGGGGTCGACGCCGCCGGTGAAGGCGGTCACGGCGGCCGCCGCCAGCAGGGTGATGAGGGTGAGTGCATAGCCAGCGACGCGGGGTTCGCCACCCTCCCCCGTTGCGGCGGCGAGCCGGGCGCGCGGGTCATAGGCCTCGACCATCAGCACCACGCAGGCCATCACGAGCACCAAGATTTCCGGCGCGGCGGGCATAAGGTCGGGCAGGGGGAAGTTCATCGCTAGGCTCATGCTCGAAAGGGGGGTTCAATAGACCAGTTTGCTGTGCGCGACGTGGGTGAGCAGGTTGTCGACCGAGGCGTGCATTACCTCGGTAAGTGGCAGCGGATAAAGCCCCAGCGCCAGGACACAGATAGCCAGCAATGCCAGCACCAGGAATTCACGCCCGTCGATGTCCTCAAGCGCGGCCACGTGCGGGTGGACTACCGGCCCGAAGATGACGCGCTTGTACATCCACAGGGTGTAGGCGGCGCCGAAGATGAGGGCGAGGCCGGCGGCGAGCGCCCACCAGAAGCTCACCTGCATGGTGCCCAGGATGACCATAAACTCGCCGACGAAGCCGCTCGTGCCCGGAAGGCCCGCGTTGGCCATGGCAAAGAGCATGAAGAAGGCGGCGAAGCGGGGCATGGAGTTCACCACGCCGCCATAGTCGCTGATCTGGCGCGAGTGCACACGGTCGTACATGACCCCGACGCACAAAAACAGCGCGCCGGAGACAAAGCCGTGCGAGATCATCTGGATGAGACCGCCCTCGATGCCCAGCGGGTTGAAGACGAAGAAGCCCAGGGTGACGAAACCCATGTGGGCGATGGAGGAGTAGGCAATGAGCTTCTTCATGTCCGCCTGTACCAGGGCCACCAGGCCGATGTAGACGATGGCCACCAGCGACAGGGCCACCATCAGCGAGGCAAGCTCGTAGGCTGCATCCGGCACGATGGGGAGCACGAAGCGCAGGAAGCCGTAGGCACCGACCTTAAGTGTGATTGCCGCCAGCACCACGGAACCGCCGGTGGGGGCCTCGACGTGGGCGTCCGGCAGCCAGGTGTGCACGGGCCACATCGGCACCTTGACCGCGAAGGCGAAGAAGAAGGCCACGAAGAGCAGCAGCTGCGCCGCCATGGTGAGCGGCAGCTTGTGCCAGGTGAGGATGTCGAAACTGCCGCCGGCCTGGAAGAAGAGATAGAGCACCGCCACCAGCATCAATAGCGAGCCCAGCAGCGTGTAGAGGAAGAACTTGATCGCCGCGTAGACGCGGTTCGGCCCGCCCCACATGCCGATGATGAGGTAGAGCGGGATTAGCATGGCCTCGAAGAAGACGTAGAACAGGATGCCGTCTAAGGCGGCGAAGACGCCGTTGAGCAAGCCAGACTGGATCAGGAAGGCGGCCATGTACTGCGCCACCTTGTTCTGGATCACCACCCAGCCCGCCAGCACCACCAGCACGGTGGTGAAGCTGTTGAGCAGCACCAGCGGCATGGAGATGCCGTCGACCCCGAGGTGGTAGTGGATGTTGTAGGCCGGGATCCAGGGCGTGCGCTCCACGAACTGCATCTCATGCGTGCCCGCATCGAAGCCGATCCAGAGCGGGATGGCCACCGCGAGCCCCAGCACGGCGCCGACCAGCGCCAGCGCGCGCGTGCCGTCGGCCCGGCGGTCGTCGTTGCCGAGGGCGAGCACCAGGAGGCCCGCCACGATGGGCACCCAGATGGTGAGGCTTAAGATTCCGATTCCTTCGAGCATCAAGTCTTCCTGAGCGGTCTGTTCTTATCGAGTCGCTGACCTCAATCCACGAACCAGGTCACGATGAGCGCCACGCCGATGATCATGGCGAAGGCGTAGTGGTAGATGTAGCCGGATTGCAGGTGACGGACCACGGCGGCGACCCTGGCCACCACGCGCGCGGAGCCGTTCACCACCACGCCGTCGATGGCGAAGACGTCGCCCCAGCGCCACAGCCGGCCGCCCAGGAGGCGCGCGCCGCCGGCGAAGAACCAGTCGTTGAAGTCATCGAAGCCGTACTTGCGCTCGAGTATGGTGTAGAGGATGCCGGCCTTCCTGCGGATGACCTCGGGCAGGTCGCGGCGCACCAGGTACAGGTACCAGGCCGTGGCCACACCGGCTACAGCCAGCCAGAACGGCAAGCTCACGAGCCCGTGCAGGACCATGGCGCCGGCGCCGTGGAAGTGCTGCGCCAGGCTTTGCATGGCGGGGTGTGCATCGTGGTCGACGAAAATGGCGGCGCCGAAGAAATCCCCAAAGAGCATGGGTTCGATGTAGGCCCAGCCGGCGTAGACGGAGGGGATGGCGAGCAGGATGAGCGGCAGGGTCACCACCCAGGGCGATTCATGCGGCGCGCTGTGCCCGCCGCCATGCCGACCGTGGACGTCGTCGTCTTTGCCGCCTTCCTGATTATGGCCGGCATGGGCATGGCGGAAGCGCTCCTTGCCGTGGAAGACCAGGAAATACATGCGGAAGGAATAGAAGGCGGTGACAAACACACCCGCGGTGACGGCGAAGGCGGCGAAGCCCGACCCCCAGAGGTCGGAGGCGTAGGTCGCGAGGATGATCGAATCCTTGGAGAAGAAACCCGACAGACCGGGCGTGCCGATCAGTGCCAGCGAGCCGATGAGTAGGCAAATCCAGGTGATGGGCATGTACTTCCTGAGGCCGCCCATGTTGCGGATGTCCTGGTCGTGGTGCATGCCGATGATGACGCTGCCCGCGGCCAGGAACAGCAGGGCCTTGAAGAAGGCGTGCGTCATGAGGTGGAAGATGGCCACCGAATAGGCCGACACGCCCAGGGCGACGGTCATGTAGCCCAGCTGCGACAGGGTGGAATAGGCCACTACCCGCTTGATGTCGTTTTGCACCATGCCCAGGAAGCCCATGAACAGGGCGGTGATGGCGCCGATGACCATGACGAAGGATAAGGCCGTGTCCGATAGCTCGAACAGGGGCGACATGCGCGCCACCATGAAGATGCCGGCCGTGACCATAGTGGCGGCATGGATCAACGCCGAGATCGGGGTGGGGCCCTCCATGGAGTCCGGCAGCCAGACGTGCAGCGGAAACTGCGCGCTCTTAGCCATGGCGCCGATGAACAACAGGATGCAGATCACCGTCATCAGCTCCCAGGGATAGCCCTGGATCAGGGTGATCGTCTGCTCGGCGAGCCGGGGTGCTTGCTGGAACACTGTGGCGTAGTCCAGCGTGCCGAAATGCACCCAGATCAGGCCGATGCCCAAGAGGAAGCCCAGGTCCCCCACCCGGTTGACAAGAAAGGCCTTGAGGTTGGCGTAGATGGCCGACTCCCGCGTGTACCAGAAGCCGATCAGCAGGTAGGAGACCAGGCCCACCGCCTCCCAGCCGAAGAAGAGCTGCAGGAAGTTGTTGCTCATCACCAGCATGAGCATGGCGAAGGTAAACAGCGCGATGTAGCTAAAGAAGCGCTGATAGCCGGGATCGTCGGCCATGTAGCCGATGGTGTAGACGTGCACGCACAGCGAGACGAAGGTCACCACCAGCATCATCACCGCCGTGAGCGGGTCGATGAGAAAGCCCACCTCCAAGCGCAGGTCGCCCGAGGTAAGCCAGGTGTAGACCGGGCCGTTGAAGGTGTTGCCGGCCAGCACGTCCTGGAAGATGACGATGGAGGCAGCAAAGGCGATGGCTACACCCAGGATGGTCACCGTGTGCGCCCCGACCCGCCCGATCGCTTTTCCGAACAGTCCGGCGATGACCGCACCGGCGAGCGGCGCCAAGGGGACGAGGAGGTAGAGCGTCTTCATGTCCATGGCCGTCATCCCTTGAGGCTGTTGAGGTCCTCGACGTTGATACTGCGCCGCACGCGGAACAGCACCACCAGGATGGCAAGCCCGATGGCCGACTCGGCTGCCGCCACGGTGAGGATGAAGAAGACGAAGATCTGGCCGGCGGTGTCGTCAAGGAAATGCGAGAAGGCGATGAAGTTGATGTTCACCGCCAGCAGCATCAGCTCGATGGCCATAAGCAGGATGATGATGTTCCTGCGGTTCAAAAAGATACCCAGCACGCTAATGGCGAACAGCACCGAGCCGAGTACAAGGAAGTGGTTTAAGCCGATCATGGCGTAAGCGGTGAGGGAAGATGGGTAAGAGGTAAGGCAAGCTGGCCAGTACACTCCGAGCGTACACCGCAGCGGCACGTATCGTTCATGAGCGATTGCATAGGCAACTTCATTCCTCCTCCACCTTCGCTTCCGGCCGCTGGGGTTTGAGATTGACCATGCGTATCCTGCCCTCGCGCTTGACCTTGACCTGCTTGCCCGGATCCACCCACTTGAGTCCCTGGCGCCGGCGCAGGGTGAGGGCGATGGCGGCGACGATGGCCACCAGCAAGATCACGGCCGCAAGTTCGAAGGGATAGACGTAATCGGTGTAGAGCAGCCGGCCAAGTTCCTTGGTGTTGCTGTAGTCCGCCGGCTTGGGTTTAGGCGCCGTCAGGCCGAAAGTCTCGCCACCGAGCACCAGTATCATCTGCACCACCATAAGCCCCGCGACTAAAGCGGCGATGGGCAGGTAATCCCAGAAGCGCTGGCGGATCTGCTCGATATTGATGTCCAGCATCATGACGACGAACAGAAACAGCACCATCACCGCCCCGACATAGACCAGCACGAGCGTTATGGCCAGGAACTCGGCCTCGAGCAGGATCCACAGGCCGGCGGCGGTGAAGAAGGCGAGCACCAGGGCGAGCGCCGCGTGCACCGGGTTGCGGGCGGTGATGACCCGCACGCCGGCAATGAGCAGGATGGCGGCGAAGAAATAGAATACGACGGCGGAAAATTCCATTGTTAAGCAGGTTGTTCGTTATCTGATCCGGTTGCGCGCTATCGGTATCGAGCGTCCTCGGCCTTGGCGCGGGCGATCTCGGCTTCGTACCTGTCGCCCACGGCCAGCAGCATCTCCTTGGTGTAGTACAGGTCGCCGCGCCTCTCGCCGTGATAGTCGATGATGGGCGTCTCGACGATGGCATCCACCGGGCAGGCCTCCTCGCAGAAGCCGCAGAAGATGCACTTGGTCAGATCGATGTCGTAGCGGGTGGTGCGGCGGGTGCCGTCGGCGCGCTGCCCCGACTCGATGCGGATGGCCAGCGCCGGGCAGACCGCCTCGCACAGCTTGCAAGCGATGCAGCGCTCCTCGCCGTTCGGATAGCGGCGCTGGGCATGCAGCCCGCGAAAGCGCGGGCTCATGGGTGTGCGCTCCTCGGGGAACTGGATGGTGATCTTGCGCGCGAAGAGATAGCGGCCGGTGAGGAACATGCCCCTGAGCAATTCCGTCAGCAAGAAGGTGTTGAAGAACTGCTTGATGCGGCTCAACATGATCTGCATCCTCAGTGGAACAGGGGCTTGAGCGGCGTCTGCATGGCCAGGCCGACGACCAGGATCCACACCAGGGTCACGGGGATGAACACCTTCCAGCCCAGACGCATGATCTGGTCATAGCGGTAACGCGGGAAGGTGGCGCGGAACCACAGGAACAGGAGCAGGATGAAGCTCACCTTGGCCGCAAGCCAGAAGAAGCCGTCAGGCAGGCCCGGGATGGGCGAGAGCCAGCCGCCCAGGAACATGATACTGGTGAGCGTCGAGACTAAGATCATGTTGGCGTATTCGGCCAGGAAGAAAACGGCGAAGGCCATGCCGGAGTATTCGACGTGGAAACCGGCGACGATCTCGGACTCGCCCTCGGCCACATCGAAGGGGGCGCGGTTGGTCTCGGCCACGCCGGCGATGAGGTAGACCAGGAACAGGGGGAAGAGCGGCAGCCAGTACCAATGCCAGAAACCGCCGGCTTGGGCCTGGACGATCTGCACCAGATTAAGACTTTGCGCGGCCATCAGCACCCCCACCAGGGCGAAGCCCATGGCGATCTCGTAGGAGACGATCTGGGCCGCCGAGCGCAGCGCGCCCAGGAAGGCATACTTGGAGTTCGAGGCCCAGCCAGCGACGATGATGCCGTAGACGCCCATGGAGGTAATGGCCATGATGTAGAGCAGCCCCGCGTCGATGTTGGCCAGCACCAGGCGGTCGGTGAAGGGGATCACGGCCCAGGCCGCCATGGCCGGGGCGATGGCCAGCACGGGCGCGAGCAGGAACAGACCCTTGTTCGCCCCGGTGGGGATGATGATCTCCTTGGTCAAAAGCTTCACTGCGTCGGCGATGGGCTGGCCCAGGCCCCAGAGCTTGAAGCCGAAGAAGCCCACCCGGTTGGGGCCCATGCGCACCTGCATCCAGCCGATGACCTTGCGCTCGGCATAGGTGAGATAGGCCACGGCGGCAAGCAGCGGCAAGACGATGGCGACGATCTTGGCCAGGGTCCAGACCGGGGTCCAGGCCGGTCCGAGCAGGTCTTGGAAGAATTCCATCACATCTTCTCCAGACTCAGCGTGCCGTAGCGCGGACCCAGACGGGAAGTCAGGGGATGGGCGCCGGCCACCCGCACCACCTCCTCGGGCAGGCGGTCGTCACGCTGTAGCTTAAGGATGGTCTCACCCTCGCCTTGCCTGACCTTGACCGGCTTGCCTACCGTCAGGCCCAGGCGTTGGATCAGGGCGCCATGGGCCCAACAGGCCGCGGCCGCCTCGCCGTCATGGGTGGCCTGCAGGGCGGGGGCACGGCGCGTGAGGGCATCCGACTGGTAAATCGGGGTCTCGCCCAGGCGCTCGAGTCCCGGCATAGCCGACAGGGACCTGATTTGCACGGCACCGATGGCGTTGTTAAGACGCGCCCGAATGCTAACCTCACCTTCGGGCAGGGCCTCGGCCAGGATCGCATCGGCCGTGTCGTGATCAAAACCGGCCAAACCGAGCAGATTGCCCATGACACGCAACACCTTCCAGGCCGGCCGGGTCTGACCAAGCGGCGGCACGCAGGCGTGGAAGGACTGCAGCCGGCCTTCCATGTTGACGAAGCTGCCGGCCGTTTCGCTGAAGGGGGCGATGGGCAGCACGACATGGGCGTAGGCGGTCGCCCGATCCTTGAACGGCGTGAGTGCGACCACCAGCTCGGCCGACGCCAGGGCCCGGCGGGCCTGCACCGGGTCGGCTGCGTCGAGCTCCGGCTCGGCGCCCAGGATCACATAGGCCTTGCGCGGCTGGCGCAGCATGGCGGACGCATCGAGACCGCCCGCGCCGGGCTGACAGCCGACCACGCCGGCGCCGACGGCGTTCGCGCTAGCAGGCAGGAAACCGAGCGTGGCACCGGTCGCGCGGGCGATGGCCTGGGCGAGCGCATGCAACTCCGCCGCCGCCGGATGCTGTTGCGCATAGGCGCCCAGCAGGACGGCCTTGCGGCTGCCGGTCATGAGGCTTTGGGCGATCGCCCTCGCGCTCTCGGAGCTGATGACGCCGTCGAGCGTCAGGGCACCGACATCCCTACCTGCCTCCGCCAGGGCCTTGGCCACCTCGGCGAGCGCGGCGACCAGGCCCGATGGCTTGGCGATTAAGCGATTGGCCACCCGGCAGAGCAGGTCGTCGTCGGCCGAGTGGACGACATTGAGCTCGGCCCCGGCCTTGACCGCCTTGCGCAGGCGCAAGGCGAGCAGGGGCTGTTCCTTGCGCACGGTTGATCCGATCAGCAAGACCCGCTCCAGACTTTCCACCTCGGCAATAGACATGCCCAGCCAGGGCACCCCCGCGGTCGCGGGGGGATTGGCGCGGTCTAGCCTATGGTCGATATTCTCGCAGCCCAGCGCACGTGCGAGTTTTTGCAACAGATACAGCTCTTCCACGGTCTGGTGCGGCGAGGCCAGGAAGCCGACCGCATCGGGCCCATGGGCATCGATCAGGACCTTGAGCGCGCCGGTGGCCTGGGCGAGCGCCTTCTGCCAGTCGACCTCGATCCAGTCGCCGCCGTCACGCACCAGGGGTCGGCACAAGCGTGCATCGCTATTCAGCGCCTCATAGGCGAAGCGGTCGCGGTCGGCCAGCCAGCACTCGTTGATCGCCTCGTTTTCGAGCGGCAGCACGCGATAGACCCGTTTGTCCTTGACGTGCACCTCCAGATTCGAGCCTAAGCCGTCGTGCGGGCTAATCGACTTACGGCGGGAGAGCTCCCAGCTCCGGGCTTTGAAGCGGAAAGGCTTGGAGGTCAGCGCACCGACCGGACACAGGTCGATGACATTGCCCGAGAGCTCGGAGGTAAGCTGCCGCTCTAGGAAAGACATCACCTCGGTGTGTTCGCCGCGGCCAGGCATGCCCAGCTCTATTAGCCCGGCGATCTCCTTGCCGAAGCGCACGCAGCGGCTACAGTGGATGCAGCGCGTCATGTCGGTGGCAATAAGCGGCCCGAGCGCCTTCTCTCTGACCACCCGCTTGGGCTCGGCATAGCGCGAGGCACTGCCGCCATAGCCCACCGCCAGGTCCTGCAGCTGACACTCGCCGCCCTGGTCGCAGATCGGGCAGTCGAGCGGATGGTTGATGAGCAATAGCTCCATCACCCCCTTCTGGGCGCGGATCGCCTTTTCCGAGTGCGTGTGCACCACCATGCCGTCGGTGACCGGCGTCGCACAGGCCGGCAGCGGCTTAGGCGCCTTTTCCACCTCGACCAGACACATGCGGCAGTTGGCAGCGATCGAGAGCTTCTTGTGGTAGCAGAAATGCGGGATGAAGATGCCCACGGCACGGGCCGCATCCATCACGGTCGCGCCCTGGGCGACCTCCACTTGCTTGCCGTCTATGGTCAGATGGGGCATGTCACACCATGCATTTCTTGTGCTCGATGTGGTATTCGAACTCGGGGCGGAAGTGACGGATGAAGCTCTGCACGGGACCCACCGCAGCATCGCCCAGGGCGCAGATGGTGCGCCCGGCGATGTTCTCGCCCACGCTCATGAGCAAGTCCAAGTCCTCTGGCCGGCCCTTGCCATGCTCGATACGATGCACTACGCGATACATCCAGCCGGTGCCCTCGCGGCAGGGGGTGCACTGGCCGCAGGACTCCTCGTGGTAGAAATAGGTTAGGCGCTCTAGGGCGCGCACCATGCACACGGTCTCGTCCATGACGATGACCGCGCCGGAGCCGAGCATGGAGCCGGCCTTGGCAATGGCGTCGAAGTCCATGGTCAGCTCCATCATGACGGACGCCGGCAGGACCGGCGCAGAGGAACCGCCGGGGATGACGGCCTTAAGCCTGTGCCCGTTGCGCACGCCGCCGGCCATCTCCAACAGCTCCGCGAAGGGCGTGCCAAGCGGCACCTCGTAGTTGCCCGGCCGGTTGACGTGGCCGGAGACCGAGAACATCTTGGTGCCACCGTTATTGGGCTTACCCAGCTCCAGGAAGGCCTGGCCGCCGAAGCGCAGGATCCAGGGGATGGAGGCTAAGGTCTCGGTGTTGTTGATGATGGTCGGCTTACCATAGAGGCCGTAGCTCGCTGGAAAGGGCGGCTTGAAGCGCGGCTGGCCCTTCTTGCCCTCCAGGGACTCCAGCAGGGCGGTCTCCTCACCGCAGACGTAGGCGCCGTAGCCATGGTGGGCGTGGATGTCATAGTCCCAGCCGCTGCCGAGGATATTCTTGCCCAGATAACCCGCCCGCCGGGCCTCGTCCAACGCCTGCTCGAACAGCTCGTAGCAGTCCCAGATCTCGCCATGGATGTAGTTGTAGCCCGCCTTGGCGCCCAGGGTGTAGCCGGCGATGACCATGCCCTCGATCAACTGGTGCGGGTTGTAGCGCAGAATGTCGCGGTCCTTGAAGGTGCCCGGCTCGCCCTCGTCGCTGTTGCAGACGATGTATTTGTCGCCCGGGAAGTTGCGCGGCATGAAGCTCCACTTAAGCCCGGTGGGGAAGCCTGCGCCGCCGCGGCCGCGCAGGGCGCTCTTCTTCACTTCGGCGATGATGTCCTCAGCCGGGGTCTTTTCAGTGAGGATCTTCTTTAGGACCTCATAGCCGCCGTTGGCGACATAGGTCGCAAGCGAGCCCGGATTGGGGTGCTCGAGGGTCCAGGTACAGACCTTGGTGTACTTGCCGTTGAGCTTCATTTCATCTCGTCTAGCAGCTTGTCCACCTTCTCCGGGGTAAGCTTGACATGCATTTCATGGTTGTTGTGCAGACACAGCGGCCCGTCACCGCAGGCGCCCATGCACTCCCCCTCCTTGAGCGTGTAGCGGCCATCTGGCGTGGTCTCGCCGAAGTCGATCCCAAGCCGGGCCTTTAGATGCTCGGCGATCTCGTCGGCGCCTTGCAACTGGCAGGGCAGGTTGGTACAGAGCGTGATCTTGTGTCGACCCACTGGTTTTAGGTCGTACATGTTGTAGAAGGTCGCCACCTCGTAGACGGCGATGGCCGGCATGCCAAGATATTGCGCCACGAACTCGATGGTCTCGGGGGCGAGCCAGCCCTTCTCCATCTGAGCGATGCGCAGCGCGCTCATCACGGCGGACTGCTTGTGTTCGGCCGGATATTTGGCGATCTCGTGGTCGATCCGGGCCAAGGATTCGGGGGTCAGCATGGTCTGAACCTCAACGGTCAACGTCGCCGAAGACGATGTCGATGGTGCCGATGATGGCCACTAAATCGGCGATCATGTGGCCGCGGGCCATCTCGTCCAGCGCGGCCACGTGGGTGAAGCCGGCCGGGCGGATCTTGAGCCGGTAAGGCTTGTTCGCCCCGTCGGAGATGAGATAGATGCCAAACTCGCCCTTTGGATGCTCGACGGCGGCATAGGCCTCGCCCTCCGGCACATGCATGCCCTCGGAGAAGAGCTTGAAGTGGTGGATCAGCTCCTCCATGTTACTCTTCATCGCCTCGCGCGAAGGCGGCCCTACCTTGTGATTGTCGACCATCACCGGGCCGGGGTTCTGCCTCAGCCAGTCCACACACTGCCGGATGATGCGGTTGGCCTGACGCATCTCCTCGATGCGCACCAGGTAGCGGTCGTAGCAGTCGCCGTTCTTGCCGACCGCGATCTCGAAGTCCATGCGGTCGTAAACCTCGTAGGGCTGGTGCTTGCGCAGATCCCACGCCACGCCGGATCCGCGCAACATCGGTCCGGTGAGCCCCAGGGCCTTGGCCCGCTCGGGCGTGACCACGCCGACGCCGACGGTACGCTGCTTCCAGATCCGGTTGTCGGTGAGCAGGGTCTCGTATTCGTCGACGCGGGCCGGAAAGCGGCGGGTGAAGTCCTCGATGAAGTCGAGCAGACTGCCTTGCCGGTTTTCGTTAAGCCGCTTTACCTCCTTCTCATCCTTGTAGGCGGTGACCGTGTATTGCGGCATGCGCTCGGGCAGGTCGCGGTAGACGCCGCCGGGGCGGTAATAGGCGGCGTGCATGCGGGCGCCGGAGACCGCCTCGTACATGTCCATGATGTCCTCCCGCTCGCGGAAGGTGTACAGGAACACGGTCATGGCACCGATGTCCAGCGCATGCGTGCCGAGCCAGAGCAGGTGGTTGAGCAGCCGCGTGAGCTCGTCGAACATGACCCGGATATACTGGGCGCGGATGGGGACCTCGATGCCCAGCAGCTTCTCGATGGCCATGACGTAGGCGTGTTCGTTGCACATCATGGACACGTAGTCCAGCCGGTCCATATAGGGCACCGACTGAAGGAAGGTCTTGTGCTCAGCCAGCTTCTCGGTGGCGCGGTGCAACAGCCCCACGTGCGGGTCGGCGCGCTCGATGACCTCGCCGTCTAGCTCCAACACCAGCCGCAACACGCCATGCGCAGCCGGATGCTGGGGCCCAAAATTCAGCGTGTAATTACGAATTTCTGCCATGCTCAG
>DAITOH010000028.1:0-12999 GCA_036834225.1 Thiobacillaceae bacterium
CCGCTGTCATCGACGTGTGGTGGGCGCACGCGGCGGTGAAGTGCAGCAGCCGGCCTGTCTCGGCAGCGAAGCCGGCATGATCACGGTGATGTCCGGCAGATGGGTGCCGCCGGTGTGGGGTGAGTTGAGCAGCTAGGCGCGCAGCAGCTCGTTGATGCCCACCTTGCTTAGGGTCTTCTCGTCGACCTTCTTGACGATCACGGCGCAATAAAGGCTGTACTTGCCGTCCTTGGAGGGCAGGTTGCCAGGGACCACCACGCTGCCGGCGGGCACGCGCCCGTAGTGGATCTCGCCGGTCTCGCGGTCGTAGATCTTGGTCGACTGGCCGATGTACACGCCCATGGAGATGACGCAGTTATCCTCGACAATGACCCCCTCGACGATCTCAGAGCGCGCACCGATGAAGCAGTTGTCGCCGATGATGGTGGGGTTGGCCTGCACCGGCTCCAGCACGCCGCCGATGCCGACACCGCCGGAGAGGTGCACGTTCTTGCCAATCTGGGCGCAGGAGCCCACCGTGGCCCAGGTGTCGACCATGGTGCCCTCGTCGACGTAGGCGCCGATGTTGACGTAGGAGGGCATCAGCACCACATTGCGGGCGATGTAGGCGCCCTTGCGCACCGTCGCCGGCGGCACGACGCGGAAGCCGCCTTCGCGAAAGTCCTTGGAGTTAAAGTCGGCGAACTTGCTTGGCACCTTGTCGTAATAGTTGGTATAGCCGCCCTTGATGAAGCTGTTGTCCTCCAGGCGGAAGGACAGCAGGACCGCCTTCTTAATCCATTGTTGTGTGACCCAGTCCTGGCCCTCGCTGCGGCTGGCTACCCGCAGCTGGCCCATGTCCAGCAGGTCGATGACGGTGAGTACGGCGTCCTTGACGCGGGGCTCGACGTTGCGGGGGGTGATCTCGGCGCGGCGCTCGTATGCCTCTTCGATGATGGCTTGCAGTTCCTGCATGGCGACTCCTCGGTTGGCTGGAGGCGGTATTTTACAGGCAGCGCGCGCTCACTTGCGCCGCGCCAGGCTTACGCCGCGCACGTGGGTGGCGCGGGTGAGGAAGCGGGCGAGCTGATCGACGTTGCCCACCTCTAGGGTGAATTCCATGCGCGCGGTCTTATCCTGCGACAGGGTGTTGACCCGGATCACGTTGATTCTCTCCTGGGCGAGGATCTCGCTCACATCCTTGAGCAGGCCCTGTCGGTCTTCGGCGACGAGTTCCACGTCTACCGCGAACACCTCCCGCTCGGCCGACCCCCAGGCCGCCTTCAGCAGCCGTCCCTGCTGCTTTGGTGGCAAATGCCGAATGACGCTGCAATCGGCGCGGTGGATGGTGATCCCGCGGCCCTGGGTGGTGTATCCGACGATGGGGTCTGGCGGCGCTGGCTTGCAGCAGCCGGCTAGGCGCGTCAGCAGGTTCGCCTCACCCTCCACCAGTACACCGGCGGAGGCGGCCTTGCTCTTGCGCGCGCCCACCAGGGGTTTTTCTGCTGGCGGAAGAAACAGTTCCTGCAGCGAGCGGGCGAGCTGACCGCTGCCCAGATCGCCACGACCCAGGCTGGCATAGAGCTCTTCCGGTTTGCCAAAGCCCAGTCGGGCAGCGAGTTGCTCGAGGTTGACGTTGCTCAGGTTGAGCCGGTGCAGCTCCCGCTCTAGCTGCTCTCGCCCTTCCTGCACATGGATGTCGTGGTCAAGCTGCTTGAACCACTGCCGCACCTTGGCACGGGCGCGCGAGGTGCGGATGAAGCCGAGGTGGGGATTGAGCCAGTCGCGGCTTGGGCCGCCTTCCTTGGCGGTGAGGATCTCCACCTGCTGCCCCGTCTTGAGCGGGGTGTCTAAGGGGACGAGCTGGCCGTCGAGCTTGGCGCCGCGGCAGCGGTGGCCGAGTTCCGTATGCACGGCATAGGCGAAGTCGATCGGGGTGGCCCCGGCCGGCAGGACAACCACCTTGCCCCGCGGGGTGAGGACGAAGACCTCGTCCTGGAATAGCTCGTGCCGGAACTGCTGGGCGAGATCGGATTGTTCCGCCAGCTCATCCTTCCAGGCCAGCAGCTGCCTGAGCCAGGCGACCTTGTCGGCGAGCGCGGCACCCTGGCCGCCTTCCTTATAGCGCCAGTGCGCCGCCACGCCGAGTTCGGCCTCCTGGTGCATGTCGAAGGTGCGGATCTGCACCTCCAGGGCCTTGCTCTCGGGGCCGATGACGACGGTGTGCAGACTCTGATAGCCGTTGCCCTTGGGCCGCGAGATGTAGTCGTCGAACTGCCCGGGGATCGGCTGCCACAGGCTGTGCACGATGCCCAGCACGTGGTAGCAATCCTTCACCTCGCGCACCAGCACGCGCACAGCGCGCACGTCGTAGACGTCCTCGAAGTCCAGGTGCTTCTTGCGCATCTTGGCCAGGATGCTGGCGATGTGCTTGGGCCGTCCGGCGACTTCGAAGTCCTTTAGCCCTGCCCGCTTAAGCTCGGCGTTGAGCTGGGCTAGCACCTGCTTAATGTACCGCTCGCGGTCCAGACGGCGCTCATCCAGCAGCCGGGCGATGTGCTTGTAGGTCTCCGGCTCCAGATAGCGGCAGGCAAGATCCTCTAGCTCCCACTTGAGCTGCCAGACGCCGAGCCGGTTGGCTAGCGGTGCGTAGAGCTCGCGCGCGTAATATGCGAGCTTGCTACGGGCCTCGGGTTGCGCCTTGGCCATTTCGCGCAGGGCCTGTACCCGTTCCGCCAGTTTGATCAGCACCACCCGGATGTCGTCCGTCATGGCCAGCAACATCTGGCGCAAGGACTCGCTTTGGCCGGCATCACCCACAAGCTCTGAGAACAGCGCATCCATGCGGTTGAGCCGCGCCGCTCCCAGCACCAGGCTGGTCAGGCGTGCACCGAAACGGCGCGTAAGTTCATCCGGCTTCAGGGCGGCCTCGTCCAGACCCGCGAGCAGGGCCGCCGCGACCGTTTCGACATCGAAGCGCATGCCAGCCAAAATCGCGGCTGTTGCCAGGGCATGCTGGGGCAGGGGCGTGCCGCTGTCGGCAACACGCTCGGCGCCATGCGCATAGAGGTAGTCCAGGGCCTCGCGCAGTAAGGCGGTCTTCTGCGCGCCATATTGGGATACCAGGGGTTTAAGCCAGCACTCCGCGTCACCCGGTGCCAAGGTGAGGGTGTGGGTGACCATGGTCAGGTTTCAGATTCCAGATTTCAGGGACCAGGAACAATCTGAGACTGAAACCTGCATCCCTTAGTCTGAAACCTGATTACCAGAACTTCCACCACGCCCGCTCCTTGCTCGCCTTGGGGTCCTGGCCGGTGAGGTAGGGGCTAGCGGGGAAGTTGAGTCTAAGCACCCGAAGGGCATCGTCGCGCAGGTCGGTAAGGTCGAGCCGGTCATAGCTCATCGCCATCACGTACAGCGCCTCTTCCAAGGCTGGGGCCTGCGGGTAGTTCTCGACCACGTACTTGCCACGGTTGGCCGCGGCCACATAGGCCCCGCGTTTGTAGTAGTAGCGTGCCACATGCACCTCGTGACGGGCTAAGGCGTTGACCAGGTATCTCATCCGCGCCAAGGCATCCGGGGTGTACTTGCTGTCCGGGAAACGGGTGACGAGCTCCTTGAACGCATCGAAGGACTCACGCGCGGCCTTGGGATCGCGCTCGCTCATGTCCTGGCTGCCCAGTCCAGCTAGCAGTCCCTGCTCTTCAATGAAATTGGCTAGCCCCTTCAGATAGTAGGCGTAGTCGACGTGCGGATGATTCGGGTGCAGCTTGATGAAGCGGTCCGCAGCGGCGATGGCGGATACCGGTTCGTTGCTCTTGTAGTAGGCATAGGCCACCTCGAGCTGGGCCTGTTGCGCATAGGGGCCGTAGGGGTAGCGCGCCTCGAGGCGCTCGAACATCTTGATAGCCCGCTCATAATTGCCATCTCTCAAATCGGACTTGGCCGCAGCATATAAGCGGGAGGCGGACCAGTCCTTGGTCTCGTCGATCTGCTCTGGCAGCAGGCCGCAACCGGCCATGGCCGCGGCAAACAGCATCGGGGCTACAATGCGTCTCATGTCTTGGTCGCCTTTAGAGACGGCAAATTATACCGATGTCGGAAATCATCCATCTCACCATCCCCGACGCACACGCGGGCCGGCGCCTGGACCAGAGCCTGGCCGAACTGCTGCCGCAGCACTCCCGCAGCCGCATCCAGGTTTGGTGCGATGCCGGGGAGGTGTTCATGGATGGCCGCCCCGCCACGCGCAAGACCAGGGTCTTCGGCGGCGAGGCGGTGGCGCTGCGAGCCACACCCCACCCCTCTGAACAGTCGCACCAGGCCGAAGAAATCGGCCTCGACCTAATCTATGAGGACGACGACATCCTCATCGTCAACAAACCGCCTGGACTGGTGACGCACCCGGGTGCCGGCAACTGGTCCGGCACTCTGCTCAACGCCCTCTTGCATCATAGTCCGGCACTTGCCGGGCTGCCGCGCGCCGGCATCGTGCATCGTCTGGACAAGGACACCTCCGGGTTGCTGGTGGTGGCCAAGACGCCGCAGGCGCAAACGCAGCTTACACGCGACCTGCAGGCCAGAACGGTAAAACGCGTCTACTGGGCGGTTGCCATAGGGCGGTTCAAGACGACAGAGGGGGTGATCGACGCCCCCATCGGCCGCCACCCGATACATCGCACGCGCATGGCCGTGGTGCAAAACGGCAAAGCGGCCGTCACCCATTACCGCCTGCTCAGGCAATATGCCGCGGCGGCCTGGGTGGAGTGCCGTCTGGAGACCGGGCGCACGCATCAGATTCGCGTCCATCTGGCCCATCTCGGTCATCCCTTGCTTGGCGATCCGGCCTATGCAACGCACCGACAGGCGCCGCTACATTTTCATCGCCAGGCCTTGCATGCCCGACGGCTTGCGCTCTCGCACCCGCGGACGGGAGAGCGGATTGAGTGGGAAGCGCCGGCGCCTGAGGACTTCATCGCGCTGCTCGGCCAACTGGAGGCCTGCGATGCGACCTGACTGGATCATCCCAGACTGGCCGGCGCCGCCGGGCGTCCGGGCGCTAATGACCACCCGTGCCGGTGGCGCAAGCAGACCGCCCTACGACAGCTTCAACCTGGCCGCCCATGTCGGCGACGATCCGGCCGCCGTGGCCGAGAACCGGCGTCGGCTGCGTAGCCATCTCCCCGCCGAACCCCTCTGGCTGACGCAAGTGCACGGGACGGCCGTCGCAGAGGCCGGGTACGATGAACCAGGCGTGGTGGCCGACGCAGCGGTGGCTAGTGCGCCCGGTCAGGTCTGTGCCGTGCTCACCGCCGATTGCCTACCGGTGCTGCTGTGCGACGAGCGCGGCAGCGTGGTGGCCGCCGCACACGCAGGCTGGCGCGGCCTTGTGGCCGGCGTGCTGGAGGAGACGGTCAGGACCATGGGGATCGGCCCCGCCCGCATCCTCGCCTGGTTGGGGCCGGCCATCGGCCCCGACGCCTTCGAAGTCGGGGAGGAGGTGCGTCAGGCCTTCATCGAGCATCACCCCCTGGCCGCCACGGCCTTCCGCCCGGCCCTGCCCGGCACGCTCGACGAGCTGCCCAAAAAATGGCTAGCCGATCTGTATGCCCTGGCGCGTCTGCGCCTGGCCGGCGTGGGGGTGGAGCACGTATATGGCGGCGTCGGTTGCACCTATCGCGACGCCGCCCGGTTCTACTCCCACCGCCGCGACGGACGCACCGGCCGCATGGCCGCGCTGATCTGGCGCGAGTAGAATCCCAGAGTTTGCAGACTGCACAAGTGCTACCCTGTAGGTCGGGCTTCAGTCCGACAGCGATCGAGGCGGGTGTCGGACGGGAGGCCGGTCCGCGTCCTTGCTGACGCATACCGATCCAAGGTGCTTTCTTATCGATTCACAACTCTCATCACCCTGTCGTGAGCGTCTTGACCTGGATCCTGCTCGCCTCTGCCGCCGGCGGCCTGCTCAGCGTGGCCCTCGCCACCGTGGCCATGGCGGTGCGCATCGCATGGCTGCCGGTGATGATCAGCTACGCCATCGGCGCCCTGCTCGGGGCCGCCTTTCTGGAAGTGCTGCCCCACGCCATGGCGCACGGCGCCGACACCCAACGCCTGACCGGCGTGGTGCTGGCCGGCATCCTGGTGTTCTTCTTGCTGGAAAAGCTGATGCTCTGGCGCCATTGCCACGTGGAGACCTGCGAAGTGCACAGCACGGACGCCCTGGCGCATGCGGGGCATGGGCACGCCGCCGGACACGGCCACGATCATGGCCGCTCGGGACTGATGATCACCGTGGGCGACACCTTCCACAACTTTGTCGACGGCATCATGATCGCCGCCGCCTTCATGGTGGACATCGAACTCGGCATCGTCACCACGCTTGCCATCGTCTCGCACGAGATCCCGCAGGAGATCGGCGATTTTCTCATCCTGCTGCACTCCGGCTACAGCCGGGCCAAGGCCTTAGCCCTCAACATGGTGAGCAGCCTGGCCACCCTAGCTGGCGCGGTGCTGGCCTATTTCGCCCTGTCCCCTCTGACGGAGGTTGTGCCCTACATCCTGGCCTTCGCCGCGGCGGGGATGATCTACGTCGCGGTGGCCGACCTCATCCCCGGTCTGCACAAGCGGGCAGAGCTGCGCCAAACCGGGCAGCAGATCGCGCTCATTCTGCTGGGTGTGGCCACGGTCTGGTTCGCAGCATCGGCAGCCGAAGCCTTGCTGTCAGGAAACGGGCATGTTGCGCACATATTCCATGCGCATTGATGAGAAAGGAGAACGAAGTGGCAATCGAACTATTCAACGACGGCAAGCATGTCTGCCTGATGTTCCATGACCTGGTGGACGACAGCGCCAGCGATGCGTGCGGTGCAGTCCAACCAGTTCCTGATCGTCTCGGACGGGGAGGGGGCGTTGATCGACCCAGCCGGCAACATGACCTACAACGCGCTGATCATGGCCATGTCGCGCTATTTCCCCTACAAGCGGCTACGCTACATCCTCGCCTCGCACCAGGACCCGGACATCGTCGCCTCGTTAAACAAATGGCTCTTAGCCACTGATTGCACCCTCTACGTCTCCAAGCTCTGGGAGCGCTTCGTGCCGCATTTCACCACCCTCAACAAGAGCGAGGGGCGCATCCAGGGCATCCCCGACGCTGGGCTACGCATCGCCATGCGGGATACCACCATCCTGGCCTTGCCGGCGCACTTCCTGCACGCCGAGGGCAACTTCCAGTTCTACGATACCAAGGCGCGCATCTTGTTCTCTGGGGACATGGGCGTCTCGCTGGTGCCTCATGACGAGATCGTCAAGCCCGTGACCACGGCGAGGGAATTCCAAGCACACCTGGCCAACATGAGCGGCTTCCACCAGCGTTACATGACCTCCAACAAGGTCTGCAGGCTTTGGGTCAACATGGTGCGGCAACTGGATATTGAGCTGCTGGTACCTCAGCACGGCCGCTATTTCCAAGGCAAGGAGGCCATCGGCGCCTTCCTGGACTGGATCGAGCAGCTGCCCTGCGGCATCAATCTATTCAGCCAGGAGCATTACCGCCTGCCGGCCTGAGGGCGTAGCCGAGCCTATGCATACCCCGCCCAAGATCGGTTTCGTCTCCCTAGGCTGTCCCAAGGCGACGGTAGATTCCGAGCGCATCCTCACCCAATTGCGGGCCGAGGGTTATCAGATCGTAGGGCGCTACCAGGATGCCGATCTGGTGGTGGTGAACACCTGCGGCTTCATCGACGCCGCCGTCGAAGAATCGCTGGAGGCGATCGGCGAGGCCCTGCGCGAGAACGGGCGCGTGATCGTCACCGGCTGCCTGGGCGCGCGCGCGTCCCTGATCAAGGACGCCTACCCCGGCGTGCTAGCGGTCACCGGGCCGCATGCGACGGAGGAGGTGATGGACCATGTGCATGCGGCCTTGCCCAAGCCGCACGATCCCTACACCGACCTCATCCCGCCCGGCGGGCTCAAGCTCACGCCGCGCCACTACGCCTATCTCAAGATCTCCGAGGGCTGCAACCACCGCTGCAGCTTCTGCATCATCCCGAGCCTGCGCGGCGACCTCGTCTCGCGGCCGGTGGGCGAGGTGCTCGACGAGGCGCAGGCACTCGTGCGCGCGGGCGTGAAGGAACTGCTGGTGATCTCCCAGGACACCAGCGCCTACGGCGTCGACCTCAAATACCGCACCGGTTTCTGGAATGGCCGACCGGTGAAGACGCGCATGCTGGAGCTCGTCCAGGAACTGGGCAACATGGGGGTATGGGTGCGGCTGCACTACGTCTATCCCTATCCTAGCGTGGACGAGATCATCCCCCTCATGGCCGAGGGCAAGGTTCTGCCCTATCTGGACGTACCCTTTCAGCACGCCAGCCCGCGCATCCTCAAGGCCATGCGCCGCCCCGCCGCCACCGCCGAGGATACGCTGCGACGGATCGAACGCTGGCGTGCACTGTGCCCCGAAATCGCGATCCGCAGCACCTTCATCGTCGGTTTTCCCGGCGAGACCGAGGCCGACTTCGAGCTGCTGCTTAACTTCCTGCGCGAGGCCCGGTTGGATCGCGCGGGCTGCTTCGCCTACTCACCGGTGGACGGGGCGGCGGCCAATGCGCTGCCCGATCCGGTGGACGAGGCCGTCAAGCAGGCGCGTCTTGAGCGCTTCATGGCGGTGCAGGCAGCGATCAGCGCCGAGAAATTGCGAGGCCGTCGCGGCACGGAGTTGACCGTGCTGATCGACACGGTCAACGGGCGCCGCGCTACAGGCCGCAGCTATGCCGATGCGCCGGAGATCGACGGTGTCGTGCACATCGCTCAGGCTGCGGGACTTAAGCCGGGGGACCTGGTGCGGGTTAGGGTGACCCATTCCGACGCCCACGACCTTTGGGGGAAGCGCATCGATGTGTAAGACGGCCTGGAAGCTATATGTGGTGGTGGCCGCCGTCATCGAGGAAGGCGGCCGCTTCCTGATGGTGGAGGAGCGCACCGATGAGGGTCTGCGCTTTAACCAGCCCGCCGGTCACCTGGAGGCGGGCGAGATGTTGCTCGACGCCGTGCGGCGCGAGGTGTTCGAGGAGACCGCTCACCACTTCGAACCGCAGGCGCTGCTGGGCATCTACCGCTGGGAAAGCCGCGCGCGGGCCCGGACTTATCTGCGGTTTACCTTCCTCGGCCAAACGAGCGGCTACGATCCGACTGCACGTCTGGATGAGGGCATCCTGCGCGCTGTCTGGATGACACCCGATGAGATTCGCGCGGTAGCCCCCCGTCACCGCAGCCCCTTAGTCGCCCGCTGTCTGGACGATTATCAGGCCGGACGGCGTTACCCGCTCGACCTGCTGCACGACGACTTAACCGTTTATGGCCCAATGGCCGCCCCTGTCGATGAAAGACATCGTTGACGGCCATGAACGGTCCCTCTCCTTAAGCCCTCCGCGTGGGGGAGGGGAGTGTCGCAAGTCGCTGTCGCAACTCTCCGGTAATCGTGGGATGCCCCGGCTGCCGCCTCCCGTGCCATAAGCCTCCCCCTTCGCCAAGCAATGAGCCGCATCGTCGTCGGTCTTTCCGGCGGTGTTGATTCCGCTGTCACCGCCTGGCTGCTTAAGCAGCAGGGGCACGAGGTGATCGGCGTGTTCATGAAGAACTGGGAGGCGGACGACGACGACCCCAATTGCCCGGCTCGGCAGGACTTTCTCGACGTACTGTCGATCGGTGACACACTGGGCATAGAGATCAAGCTGGTCAACTTCAGCCGCGAATATCAGGAGCGGGTGTTTGCCTACTTCCTGGCCGAGTATCGGGCCGGACGCACCCCCAATCCGGACGTCCTGTGCAACAGTGAGATCAAGTTCAAGGCCTTTCTGGAATATGCCCTCAAACTCGGTGCCGATTGCCTGGCCACCGGCCACTATGCCCGGCTGGCGGGTGAGCCCGGCACCAGGCGGCTGCTCAAGGCGGTCGATGCCAACAAGGATCAGAGCTATTTCCTCTATCGCCTAAGCCAGGCCCAAATCGCCCACGCCCTGTTCCCCTTGGGCGAGCTCACCAAGCCTAAGGTGCGCGATCTGGCCCGTCAGGCGAAGCTGCCGGTCGCGGAGAAGCGGGACAGCACCGGCATCTGTTTTATCGGCGAGCGACCCTTCCGCGAATTCCTGCAGCGCTATCTCCCCATCCAGCCTGGCCCCATGGTCACGCCGGAGGGCAAGGTGGTGGGCGAGCACCAGGGGCTCATGTACTACACCCTGGGCCAGCGCAAGGGGCTGGGTATCGGCGGCCTCAGGGAGTCGAAGGAAGGCGCACCCTGGTTCGTCGCCGGCAAGGACCTCGCGGCCAACCGGCTGATCGTGGTCCAGGGACACGACCACCCGCTGCTGCTGACCCACACATTGACTGCGCGCGATCTCGCATGGATCGGACCACCGCCCGTGCCGGGCGGACGCTATGGCGCCAAGACTCGCTATCGCCAGCGCGACGCCGCATGTGAGGTCGTTCATATCGACGGCGATGAAATCCGTCTGAGGTTTGACGAGGCGCAGTGGGCGGTAACACCCGGTCAGTCGGTGGTCCTCTACGCAGGCGAGAACTGCCTGGGCGGCGGCGTCATCCAATAGCCACAGACCCGCTTTAAAATTCATGTAACACTTTCACGACACGAGGCAGTTCCATGTTACGCCGAGACTTTCTATGGCTCCTTCCTGGTCTGGGCGCAGGCGCCTGGCTGTCCGGCTGTGCCACCGACCCGGTGACCGGCCGCAAGACCCTGGTCATGATAGACAAGGAACAGGAGATCGCCCTCGACCGGAAACACTCGCCACATCAGTTCTCCGAGGACTTTGGCCCGTCCCAGGACACCCGTCTGAACGATTACATCGCTGGCGTCGGTCGGCAGTTGTCGGCCAAGTCCCACCGGCCGGACATGCCCTACAGCTTCCGCGCGGTGAACGCCAACTACATCAACGCCTATGCCTTCCCCGGCGGCTCCATCGCCGCCACCCGCGGCATTCTGCTCGAGCTGGAGGACGAGGACCAGCTCGCCGGGCTCTGGGGGCACGAGATCGGGCATGTCAATGCCCGCCATTTCGCCGAGCGTCAGGCCAAGGGCACCCTGATCCAGCTGGTCGCCCTGGGGGCCGGCATTGCCGCGGCGGAGAAAAACCCGGCCTACGGCGAACTGGCCGGCCTGATCGGCAACCTGGGCGGAGGCGCCCTGCTCGCGCACTACAGCCGCGAGGACGAACGCGAGGCGGACGCACTGGGCATGGAATACATGGTGCGCAGCGGCCACAACCCGGCCGGCATGGTGGATCTGATGGAACTGCTCAACCGGGAATCCAAGCGCAAGCCTAATGCCCTGGAGCTGATGTTCTCCACCCACCCGATGAGCAGCGAACGTCTGGAGACCTCGAAGCAGCGCCTAGCCAAGGATTATGCCGAGGCCGCGCGCCGGCCGCGGCAGCGCGAGCGCTACATGGACAATACCAGCCGGTTGCGTGCCCTGCGCGGGGCCATCCAGGAACAGCAGAAGGCGGAAGCCATGCTGGCGAAAAAGGATTACGCCGCCGCCGAACAGCATCTGCGAGCCTCGCTGGCCCAGGCGCCGGACGACTACACGGGCCTGGTGCTGATGGGCAAAACGCAAATGGCCTTGAAGCGCCCGCAGGAGGCCGAGCCCTATCTGGCGCGGGCCAAGGCGGTCTATCCCGGCGAGGCCCAGGCCGTGCACCTGAGCGGCGTGAGCAAATTGCAGCTCAGACGCCTGGATGAGGCCTTGGCGGAATTCGAGACCTACGACCGGCTACTGCCCGGCAACCCCAACACCACCTTCCTCAAGGCCTATACCCTGGACATGATGCAGCGGCGCCAAGATGCCGCGCAGGCGTACTACCGCTACCTGCAGTTGACCCGCCAGGGCGCCCAGGCCCAGTACGCCTACTCCAGGCTGCAGGCCTGGGGGATGGTGAAATAGGCCTACCTCGCAGATCGGGTCTTGGGCTCAGGATGGATGGGGGGTGTGGGCCGGGCTTTAAGGCCGACAAGTAGGGCTGAAGGCCGACCTACGGCCGTTTGGACAATCCGGGTTTACTTCTTCTTGTTAAACGCCTGATCCACCACGCGTGCTGCCCAGTCCTTTGCGCCTAGCCCGAAGGCGATGGCGAAGGCTAAGCCCACGGCGCCGAAGGCGATGGCAAAGGCGGCGGTGAGTAGCTCTCTGGCGATCTGCAGCTGCTCTAAGGCGACGAAGAAGACGAAGATCATCATCGCGTACTCGGAGAAGGTGGACACCGTCAGTGCGCCGGAAAACCCCACGTTGTTCAGCCAGGCGAAGACGATGCGGTTGATGAAACGGGCCAGGATGATGCCGAACACCAGCACCAGGATGGCGACAATGACGTTGGGGATGTAGAGGACCACCTTGTTGAACAGGTCGGCCACCATGTGCAGCCCGAGCGAGTTGGCCACCGTGACAATCATCACCAGGATGATGAGCCAGTAGACCAGGTTGCCCAGCACGGTGGAGACTGAGACGTCCAGTTCGGCCTGTTTCAGGAAGGACTCTAGACCCGAACGCTCGGCGACCCGGTCGAAGTTGAGCAGCCTAAGCAGGCGCATGATGCCGGTGCGCGCGATCTTGGCCAGCAGCCAGCCGATGAAAAGCAGCACCAGCGCCGCCAGGAGCTGGGGGATGAAACGGGCGAGCTCGGTCCAGAACGAGGTGAAAGAGGCCACGAAGACGTCGAGTTGTTCCATGTCCATTCCTTTGCAAGCGTGGGAGGTGCGCATCGCTCGCCGAGGTCCGGCCGGTCTTCAGGCACGTGCAGGCAGTGCCCGGTCCCGCGGCGAGGGTCGAGGCGAAATTGTACTCGAAGCCCGCTGCCGAAGGACCGCTTAGAGCCTAAACGCTCCCCTCAGACAGAATGGCCCCATCGGAGGTCGATAGCCCTTCCCGGCTGATGATGAAGAGACAATCCTCCCCCCCCTCCACCTCGGGCCAGATGAGGGACAGGTGGGGAAAGGCCGTCTCCA
>DAITOH010000029.1:0-2686 GCA_036834225.1 Thiobacillaceae bacterium
CGCCGGATGCCCGACGAAGCGCTGCTTTCCGTTCATGATCTCGCCTGCACCCGCGGCGAGCGGCTCTTGTTCAAGGGCATGAATTTCACTGTCGGCAGCGGCGAACTACTCTTAGTGCAAGGCGGAAACGGTCAGGGCAAGACCAGCCTGTTGCGACTGCTCACCGGCCTCTCCCGCCCGGATCAGGGCGAGGTGCGCTGGCGTGGCGAGCTCATCCAAAGGCAGCGCGACACCTACCACGCCGAGATGACGTACCTGGGCCACGCCAACGGCGTGAAGGAGGATTTGAACCCGATCGAGAACCTGCGTTTTGCCGAAGGACTGCGGGGGCACGCCTTCGATGCGGCCAGGGCCACGGCCACGCTCGAGCGCCTGGGGCTGGCCCGTTGTTTGGACCTGCCCTGCCGCGTGCTTTCCTTCGGCCAGCGCCGCCGGGTGGCCCTAGCCGCCCTGCTGATGGCGACTGCCAAGCTCTGGATCTTAGACGAACCCCTCACCGGCCTGGATGCGCATGCCGTGGCCCTGATGGAGCAGTTGATTCGGGACCACCTGGCCGGCGGCGGCCTGGCCGTGGCCACCACTCACCAGGCCCTGAACCTCGAGGGCATACTGGTTAAGCGCCTGCTGGTAGGCAAGGCCGCCATCCCCGAGCTGGCATGAGGCGATGACGCGCTGATGTACCGCTTCCTACTCGCCGTCTTGCGCAGGGACCTGACCCTGGCCGCCCGCCGCCGCGGCGATTGGCTCATCGCCCAGTTCTTCTTCGTCATGGTGGCGAGCCTGTTTCCCCTGGGGGTGGGTCCCGAGCCGCAGATACTGTCGCGCATCGGCCCAGGCGTCCTGTGGGTGGCGGCGACCCTGGCCTCACTGTTGTCGCTCTCGCGGCTTTTCGCCGACGATCACCGCGATGGCAGCCTGGAGCGCATGATCCTCTCGCCTGAGCCCACCGTGCTCCTGGTGCTGGGCAAATCCCTCGCCCACTGGCTGATCTACGGCATCCCGCTGCTGATCATCGCCCCCGTGCTCGGGCTTCAGTTCAACCTGCCGGCGGAAGCCATCCTCACCCTGGAGATCTCGCTGTTGCTGGGCACACCCATCCTCTCCCTCTTGGGCGCGGTGGGCGCTGCCCTCACCTTGGGGCTGCGTGGCGGCGGTGTGCTGCTCACCCTGCTGATCCTGCCCCTCTACATCCCCGCCCTGATCTTCGGCGCCGGCGCGGTCGACGGCGTCATGGCCGGAACTGGAGCCGAGGCGCATCTGTCCTTACTAGGTTCGTTCCTCATCCTATCCCTTATGATTGCGCCCTGGATCGCCGCCGCTGCCTTACGAGTGTCCGTGGAATGAACCTCTATACTTATGCTTCTCCCGCCACGTTCTACCACCTTGCCGGCAGGCTTACGCCCTGGTTCGCCTGGGGGGCGGGTCTACTCGCCCTGTGGGGCCTGTATGTAGGCTTCTTCGTCGCACCTACGGACTTCCAGCAAGGCGAGGCCTACCGCATCATCTTCATCCACGTCCCGGCAGCCTGGATGTCCATGTTCATCTACCTCGTCATGGCCTTCTGGGGCGCCATCGGCCTAGCCTTCAACACCCGGCTGTCGTTCATGATGGCCCGGGCCCTGGCGCCCACCGGCGCCATGTTCACCTTCGTAGCCCTGTGGACCGGCGCCTGGTGGGGCAAGCCCATGTGGGGTACCTGGTGGGTGTGGGACGCGCGCCTGACCTCCGAGCTGATCCTGTTATTCCTCTACGTCGGCATCATCGCCCTGTGGGCCAGCATCGACGACGTCAAGCGCGGCGATCGTGCGGGTTCCCTGCTGACCTTAATCGGCGCTATCAATGTGCCCATCATCTATTTCTCGGTGCAGTGGTGGAACACCTTGCACCAGGGTGCCACCATCAAACCCAGCGGCACCAGCATGGATGCCATCATGCTGCAGGGCATGCTGGTGATGGCCTTTGCCGCCTGGTTCTACACCATCGCCGTGGCCCTGGTGCGGGTGCGCCGCATCATCCTGGAACGGGAGCGGCACACGGGATGGGTGAAGGCACTGTTGGAAAAGGAGGTCTGAGATGGAGTGGGCAAGCTGGACCGATTTCTGGAACATGGGGGGCTACGGCTTGTATGTCTGGGGCTCCTACAGCGTCACCGCGGCCTGCATCTTGATTGAGGTCATATTACTGAAGCGCGCCGCTAGCGACACTCGTCGTCGCCTCAAGCGCATGCAGCAACGGGAAGAACAGTGAAGCCACGTCATCGAAGACTTCTCGCAATCGTCTTGGCCCTGACGGGCATCGGCATCGCCACCGCCTTGATCCTGAACGCATTCCGAAGCAACCTGGTGTTCTTCTTCTCCCCCACCGAGGTGGCGCAAGGCAAGGCCCCCACGGACCGCGTCTTCCGCATCGGCGGGCTGGTGGAGAACGGCAGCGTAAAGCGTGAGCCAGACGGTTTAACCGTCAGTTTCGTGATCACGGATACCGCCAAGTCCATCCCGGTGACCTACAAGGGCATCCTTCCCGACCTGTTCAGAGAGGGCAAGGGCGTGGTGGCCGAGGGCAGACTGGGTAAGGACGGCCTGTTCACCGCCACCCAGGTTTTAGCCAAGCATGATGAAAATTACATGCCGCCTGAAGCGGCGCACGCGATTGAACAGGCGCAAAAAGCTCAGCAAACGGTGGTAAT
>DAITOH010000029.1:2786-6747 GCA_036834225.1 Thiobacillaceae bacterium
AGGACCTACCGAGCGCCAGCCCACGGGCGGTGCGCCGGATACCAGAGGAGACCGTCATGATCCCGGAACTTGGCCACTTCGCCATCATCATCGCCCTGCTTTTGGCGATCACGCAGGCCGTGCTGCCGCTCATCGGCGCGCAGCGCGGCAATCTCACCCTCATGGCGGTGGCGCGACCGGCGGCGCAGGGGCAGTTCGTCTTCCTGCTCATCGCCTACGCCTGTCTGGCCTACTCCTTCCTAGTCAACGACTTCACAGTGGAGAACGTCGCGCGCAACTCCTTCTCCCAGTTGCCCAAGGTCTATCGCTTCACCGCGACCTGGGGCTCGCACGAGGGTTCGCTGCTGCTGTGGGTGGTGATGCTGGCGTTCTGGACTATGGCCGTCTCGGTGTTCTCACGCCACCTGCCGGACGACATGGTGGCGCGCGTGCTCGGCGTCATGGGTCTGATCTCCATCGGCTTCATCGCCTTCCTGCTGCTGACCTCCAACCCCTTCGATCGCCTGATCCCCGCCCCGGCAGACGGCCGCGACATGAACCCCCTGCTGCAGGACTGGGGCATGATCATTCACCCGCCCATGCTGTACATGGGCTATGTCGGCTTTGCCGTGGCCTTCGCCTTCTCTATTGCCGCCCTGCTCTCGGGCCGCCTGGATGCCGCCTGGGCGCGTTGGTCCCGGCCGTGGACGACGGTGGCCTGGGCCTTCCTCACCCTGGGCATCGTGCTGGGCAGCTGGTGGGCTTACCGCGAACTGGGCTGGGGCGGCTGGTGGTTCTGGGACCCCACCGAGAACGCCTCCTTCATGCCCTGGCTGGCGGGCACGGCCCTGATCCATTCCCTGGCGGTCACGGAGAAGCGCGGAGCCTTCAAGGCCTGGACCGTGCTGCTGGCACTGACCACCTTCTCCCTGTCCCTGTTAGGCACCTTCCTGGTCCGCTCCGGGGTGCTGTCTTCGGTGCACGCCTTCGCCACGGATCCCGCCCGGGGTGCTTTCATCCTAGGTTTCCTGGCTGTAGTCATCGGCGGCTCGCTCATCCTCTATGCCTGGCGTGCCCCGAAGATGGTCACCGGCGGGGCCTTTAGCTGGTTCTCCCGCGAGGCCATGCTGCTTGCCAACAACGTCATCCTGCTTGCGGCCATGGGCGCGGTGCTACTAGGCACCCTCTATCCGCTGCTGATGGATGCCTTGGGACTAGGCAAGATCTCCGTCGGCCCACCCTATTTCAACGCTGTCTTCGTGCCCCTCATTGCGCCCGCCTTGTTCCTGCTCGGCGTCGGTCCCCTGACCCGCTGGAAAGGAGACAGCGTGCCCGACATGATGACGCGCATGCGGTGGGCCCTGGGGGTCGCGGTGGTCACCGGCTTCGCCCTGCCGTTCACCTTGGAGGGGTTCAACCCCTGGGCCACACTGGGCTTCTCCCTCGCCATCTGGATCGCCCTGTCGGTGCTGATCGGTTTCCGCGACCGCCTCAAGCACGGCGCCAGGCTGTCGAGCCTGCCGCGCGCCTTCTGGGGCATGCAACTAGCCCACTTCGGCTTGGCCTGGGGTATTCTGGGCATGACCTTGGTGGCCAATTACGAACAGGAACGCGACGTGCGCATGAACGTCGGCGAGCACACCACCCTGGCCGGCTACACCTTCACCTTCCGCGGCACCACCGAATATGACGGCCCCAACTATCGCGCCACCCGCGCCACGGTCGAGGTAAGCCGCGACGGCAAGCTGCTCTACACGCTGCGGCCAGAAAAGCGCATCTATAACGCCTCTGGCATGCCCATGACCGAGGCTGCGGTGCGCTACAGCCTGACTAGCGACGTCTACGTCGCCCTGGGAGAGCCCCTGGACGACGAAGCCAAGGCCTGGACCGTGCGCGTGTTTCACAAGCCCTTCATCAACTGGATGTGGTTTGGCGCGGTGTTCATGATCGTCGGCGGTTTCCTCGCCGCCTCCGACCGCCGCTACCGCATCGCGGTGAAGAGGCTACAGGCACCCGCCGGCGCCGCCGCGCAGGGAGCATGAGATGAGGTGGATACCCCTCATCCTGTTCGCCGTCCTGGTCGGCTTCTTCGCTAAGGGCCTGTTCCTCAATCCGCGCGAAGTGCCCTCGCCCTTGATTGGTAAGCCGGCACCCGCCTTCAGCTTGCCGGTGGTGGGCAGCACGGAGCAGACCTTCAGCCCGGACGACATGAAAGGCAAGGTCTGGCTGCTCAACGTCTGGGCACCTTGGTGCATCTCCTGCCGCCAGGAACACCCGTTGCTGATGAGCCTGGCGAAGGAGCGATCGGTGGCCATCGTCGGCCTCAACTGGAAGGACAAGGACCGCGAGGCGGCGCGGCTGCTGGCTCAGCAAGGCAACCCCTACGTCGCCGTGCCCGACGATCTGAGCGGCAAAACCGGCATCGATTACGGCGTCACAGGCACCCCGGAGACTTACGTCATCGATCGTGCCGGCATCATCCGCATGAAGCACGTCGGCCCGATCACGCCGGAGGTGTGGGAAAAGAAATTCGAGCCGAAACTGAGGGAGCTTGGCGCATGAGATTCCGCCCCGAAACACTCGCTTTACCCCTTGTCCCCTTCAAGGGGCCAAGAAACACCCGAGGTGATCCTACATCTATCCTGATTACCTTCCTGTCTTTCCTGCTCTTTACCCTGAGCCTTTGCACCCACGCCGGCGAGGCTCAGCCCAACGCGGAGGACCCGGTCATCGAGCAGCGCCTAGACAAGATGGCGAAGGACCTGCGTTGCCTGGTCTGCCCGAACGAATCCCTGGCCGACTCCCAGGCCGAGCTCGCGGCAGACCTGCGCCACGAGATCCGCGAGCAGATGAAGGCCGGCAAGAGCGACCAGGAGGTCATCGCCTACCTCACGGAGCGTTACGGCGACTTCGTACTCTACCGACCGCCATTCAAGCCGGTGACCTATCTGCTCTGGCTCGGCCCCCTGCTGTTCCTAGGCATAGGCGCCAGCATCTGGTACCTGACCCTGAAGAAGCGCCGCACCGCCAAACTCGTGCCGGTGGATGAGAAGCAGCTCGCCGCCGCCGCCCAACTCCTGGATGAGAAATAAGTACTCATGATTACACTTGACCCTTTCTGGTCCGTCACCTTGTTCTGGCTCGCCGCCGCCGTTTGCGTCCTCCTCGCCCTGGGCTTCGTGCTGCCGCCCCTGATGCGGCGGCGAGATGCTGCCGCCAGGGCCACGCGCAAGGACATCAATATCGCCGTCTATCGTGACCAGATGAAGGAAATGGAGGCCGACCGTGCCAACGGGCTGCTCTCCGAGGCGCAGTTCCAGACCGCGAAGCTGGAACTGGAGGCACGCCTGGCCGAGGACGCCCTCGGCCAGGCCGACGCGGCGATGACGCCGGTGGCAAGCCGCCGCCTAGGCTACGCCCTGGCCGGCCTACTGCCCATCGCCGCCTTCGGCCTGTATTTCACGCTGGGCAATCCGACCTCCTTGGTCGCCATCGCCGAGGCCCGGGCCAGCGCTGGACAGCAGGTCGCTGGCGGCCACGACATCATGAAGATGATCCAGCAGGTGGAGGAGAAGACCCGCACCGATCCCAACGACGGTCAGGCCTGGACCCTCCTGGCCAAGACTTACGCCGCCATCGGCCATTGGCCGGAGGCCCTGCACGCCTATGAGCAGGCCTACAGGCTGCGCCCGGACGTGCCCTCCGTGATGACCGGCTACGCAGAGGCCCTGGCCATCAGCAACAACCGCGTGCTCCAGGGCAAGCCCCTGGAACTGGTGATGAAGGCCTTGGAGAAAGACCCTCTCGACCTCAAGGGTCTCGAACTGGCCGGCATCGCCGCCTTCCAGGAAAAGAGCTACGCCAAGGCCGCCTCCTACTTCAAGCACCTGCACAAGCAACTGCCGCCCGAGTCGCCCTACGCGCAGGACGTCCTAGAGGCCCAGCGGGAAGCAGAACGTCTGCTGCACAAGGAACTCACCGG
>DAITOH010000029.1:6847-11145 GCA_036834225.1 Thiobacillaceae bacterium
AGTGCCTTCATTCGCTGCCGTTGCATCGGCATCGCGAAGCAGGCCGGGCAGTTTTGGCTACGGCCGCCCGCCTGCGGCGGGCTTAACCTGCCTAGAGGCAGGTTAGCCTGCGCCTAAACCGCCCGGCTCCGTGGTATTGCCCTGCATCAGCGGCCGCATCGCCGCAAGCAGATTGGCGAACAGGCGTGGATGCTGGCGTTCCTGTTCCGCCAGCAGTGCCTTCATTCGCTGCCGTTGCATCGGCATCGCGAAGCAGGCCGGGCAGTTTTCGGCGATGACGGGCAGTCCCGCCTTGCGGGCAAAGTCCCGTGTCTGGCGCTCGCGCACATAGACGAAGGGCCGGATGACGCGCACGTCGCCGGCATCGTTCAGGTAGCAGGCCTGCATGGTCCTCAGCTTGCCGCCGAAGAAGGCACTCATGAGGAAGGTCTCGGCCAGATCGTCCAGATGCTGGGCCAGGGCCAGGACGTTGTAGCCATACTCCCGCGCCACGCGGTAGAGGATGCCGCGGCGCATGCGCGAACAATAGGCGCAGAAGGAATCCCCCCGCATATGCTTGCCGGCCTCCTCGACGATGGGCTGGCGCTCGTAGTAGTAGTCCACACCCAATCCGGCCAGGTAGGGCTTGAGGGGGGATGGGTCGTAATCGGGGGACTGCGGGTCCACGGTGCAGGCGGATAGCTCGAAGCGTATTGGCGCCCGCGCCTTCAGGTGCAGCAGGACATGCAGTAGTGTGAGGCTGTCCTTGCCGCCGGAGAGGCCCAGCAGCACCCGGTCGCCATTGCGGATCATGGCGTAGTCGCCGATGGCGCGCCCGGCGGCAATGACCAGGGACCTGGGCGGCTTTAGCGGTGCCATCGCCACACTCACAATAGGGGGCGGATGAGTTCCTCCATACGCTGTTCGCTCACGGCCCCCAGGAGGGTGATGACGGGCTGTCCGCGACGGTCCAGGATCAGGGTGTAGGGTAGGCCGCCCTGGGGGTTGCCTGCCGCCTGGCTTAGCATCCCCGCCGCCATGCCCCCGAGCAGGATGGGGTAGTTGATGCCTGCGGCCTGCACATACTCCCTGACCGGCTCGGGCTGGTCCAGGGCTACGCCCAGGAATTGCAGACCCTGCGCGCCATATCTCTGCTGCAGGCGGATGAAACCGGGGATCTCCTTGCGACAGGGTGGGCACCAGGGCGCCCAGAAGTTGAGCACCACCACCTGTCCGCGCCATTGACTCAGAGTCTGTCGCCGACCGGCAAGGTCGGTCAGCTCCGCAGCCCAGACCCGGTCGACACGCACGGCCTGCACCGAGCGGCTCTGCTGCTCGCCGATGAAGCGGCTGGCAAGCACGCCCATCAGGCTAAAACCCAGGGCCACGGCCAGCATGAGCCAGCGCCGGCGCTGCATGTCTATCCCTGTCAGGGAATGGCCTTGTTTAGGCTAGCTAGGAACTTGTCCGGCGGCTCGAAGCCGATCACACGGTACGGGACTTCGCGCCCTTCCTTGTCGAAGAAGATGATGCCAGGCGGGCCGAAGAGGGTGAAGCGCTTGAGCATCTCCCTGTCCTCGGGCCGGTTGGCGGTGACATCCGCCTTAAGCAGCACCACGTCCTTCAACCGCTCGTGCACGCGCGGATCGGTGAAGGTAAAGCGCTCCAGTTCCTTGCAGGACACACACCAGTCGGCGAAGAAATCGAGCATTACATAGCGCCCCCGGGAAGACTGGATGGCTGCATCCAGGGTCGCCATGTCCTTTACCACCTGGAAGTCCAGCTTCTTCTCGTCGACGGCGGCCGTGCCGCCGCCCTTGTAGATCAATAGCGGCTGCAGTAGGTCGCGGCTGCCGCCCATGGCGCCCAGCAGCAGACCGACGCCCGCCACCAGGGACATGATGCCCACCCCCTTCCAGAACCGCTGCCAGCCGCTGGCATGGGCCGGCAGGGAATCCATGGCCTTGAGATAGACCGAGGAGATGATGAGTAGCGCCGCCCAGAGCACCATCTGCACGATGTCGGAGATCAACGGTGAGATCAGCCAGATCGCTACAGCGATCATGAGCACGCCGAAGAATTTCTTTACCGCGTCCATCCAGGCGCCCGCCCTGGGCAGCAAGGTCCCAGCGGACACGCCGATTAGCAGCAGCGGCACACCCATGCCCAGGGCCAACATGAACAGGGCCGTGCCGCCTAGCACCACGTCGCCGCTTTGGCCGATGTAGAGCAATGCGCCGGCCAGCGGTGCGGCGACACAGGGGCCGACGATGAGGGCGGAGATGACGCCCATGGCGAACACACCGGGCAGGTTGCCTCCCTTGATGCGGTTGCTGGCCTCGGTGAAGCGGCTTTGCAGGAATGAGGGCAGCTGTAGCTCATAGAAGCCGAACATGGACAGGGCTAGAGCGACGAAGATGGCGGCGACGAAGGACAGGGCCCAGGGGTTTTGCAAGGCATTGGAGATGAGCGTGCCAGAGAGCCCCGCCAACACCCCCGCGATGGTATAGGTGATGGCCGTGCCCAGGACATAGGCCAGGGAGAGCACGAAACCGCGCATCTTGGTGATGTGCTTGCCCTGGCCGACGATGATGCCCGACAGGATGGGATACATGGGGAAGACGCAGGGAGTGAGCGACAGCCCCAAACCCAGCAGGAAGAAGCTGCCGATCACCATCCAGTAGTTGCCACCTTTGAGCAAGCTCTGGATGCGGCCGGTTTCCGACGTATCCTCCATTAGCGCCGCCGCCTGGGGCGCAGCCTCGGTGGCGGCGGGGGGTTTCTCCGCCAGGGCGACACCCGCCACATTGACCGTCACCACCTTGTCGATGGGCGGGTAGCACACCCCCTTCTCGCTGCAGCCCTGATAGCTCGCCTCCACAATAAGCCGGTTTGGCCCTTCCGGCAGACCCAACAGCCGGGCACTGGCGGTAAAGGAGTTGTGGTAAACATAAGTCTTGCCGAGGATGGGGTCATCCTTCTCATCCGCTTCAGGCAGCTTGAGGATGTCCAGGGCCACACCGGCCGGGTCCTTGATCTTGAGCGTGATCTTGTCGCGGTACAGGTAATAGCCGGGGGCGATGGTGTAGCGTGCAACCAGGGTATTGTCCGGTCCGGGTTCCAGGTGCAGCTTGAAAGCCTCATCCGCCGGCAGGAATTCGTCCTCGCCCCTGCCCGTCAGATCGTTGGCTAGCTGTCTGAGACGGGCAACCAGGCTGGGGTCATGCATGGGGGGGGCGGCCGGGGTCGCCGCTGCGGATGCGGCAGCCGCAACCGGCACGATCTGCACCCTGGCGCTCTGGGGTGGATAACACACGCCAATGTCGGCGCAACCTTGGAAGGCCGCGTTCAAGGCAAAGGGCTTGACGGCCCCCTTGACCGGGATGTGCACGCGCAGGTCGCCCCGATAGGTCTCGACCCGACCGAAGAACTCGTCCTCCTTGATCTTGCCGGCGGGCAAGGCGGGCCTACCCAGTTCCACGCCGTCCTCGGCGGTGAAGGCGAACTTGTCGCGATAGAGGGAATAGCCCTCGGCGACCCGGAAACGGGCCTCGATGTTGTCCGCGTCCAGCATGCGGGCGGAAAAGACGAAGGCCTTTTCCGGCTCAAGCAGGTCATCCTGGGCGTGCGCCCAGACGGCGACGAACAACAGGAGGACAAACAGGGGTAGGTGGCGCATGGTAGTCAGCTCCAGGGATCAGGCGCGGGTTTCCGCCCCGACCCAATCCAGATAGCCGGGCAGCCCTTGGACGACGGGCAGGGCGATGATCTCCGGCAATTCATAGGGGTGGTGTTCCAACAGAAAGGTTTCTACGGCCGCGTAGCGATCCGCAGTAGTCTTGATCATCAAGGGGATCTCGGCCTCTTCCCGGACCGCCGCTTCCCAGCGATAGACGGAGGCGCAGGGGGAGAGGATGTTTACACAGGCCGCAAGCCGCACCTCAACGAGCTTGCGCGCCAGTTGCCGGGCGGCGTCCTGGTCGGGCAAAGTGGTCAGGATCAGCAAGGCTTGCATGGATGGGTGAAGGACGATGCGCGCGTGGATTGGACCGATTATAGCTTTGGGCCTGCCGGCCCTGGAACTCGTAGGAATCTACCTGATCTGGCAGAAAATCGCGGCATGGACGCTGGCTTGGCTTGTTGGTGCCGTGGCCGTCGGCATCTGGGTGCTGCGTCGTGAGCTCACGGACTTTCTGCCTAAGCTGGCCCAGGCGGTACTAAACGGTCACACCCCCCTTGCCGTCTTGTTGGCCAGCTTCCGACGTGTTCTGGCCGGCCTGATGTTCATCTTTCCCGGCGCAGGCAGCGACCTCCTCGCC
>DAITOH010000029.1:11245-12923 GCA_036834225.1 Thiobacillaceae bacterium
CCCACACTCTCCTATCGCGATGCCGGCGTGGACATCGATGCCGGCGACAGTCTGGTCGAGCGCATCAAGCCGCACGCCCGCCGCACCCTGCGTCCCGAGGTCCTGGCCGGCATCGGTGGTTTCGGCGCCCTCATGGAACTGCCCAGGGGCTACCGCGAGCCGGTGCTCATCTCCGGTGCCGACGGCGTGGGCACCAAGCTCAAACTCGCCTTCCACCTGAATCGGCACGACACCATCGGCATCGACCTGGTAGCCATGAGCGTCAACGACATCCTGACGCAAGGGGCCGAGCCCCTGTTCTTTCTGGATTACTACGCCTGCGGCCGACTGGACGTGGACGTGGCGGAGCAGGTAGTGGCCGGCATCGCCAGGGGTTGTGAGCTGGCCGGCTGTGCCTTAATCGGCGGCGAGACGGCGGAGATGCCCGGCATGTACCCCATCGGCGAATACGACCTGGCCGGTTTCGCCGTGGGCGTAGCAGAGAAGGACAGGCTTATTACCGGTGCTAACATCCGCGCCGGCGACGTTATCCTGGGGCTGGCCTCCAGCGGAGCGCATTCCAACGGCTATTCCCTAATCCGCAAGATCGTCGAGGTGACGCAGGCAGACCTGGCGGGCCCGTTCCATGGCCGCAGCCTGGGCGAGACCCTGCTCGAACCCACACGCATCTATGTCAAACCCCTGCTGGCGCTGATGCAGTCGGTGACAGTCAAGGGCCTAGCCCACATCACCGGCGGCGGACTTACCGGCAACATCCCGCGCATCCTGCCGGAGGGCCTGATGGCGCATCTGGACGCCCAGGCCTGGACCTGGCCGCCGGTGTTCCAATGGCTGCAACAGGCCGGCGGTGTAGCCACCGAAGAGATGCTGCGTACTTTCAACTGCGGCATCGGCATGGTGGTGGTGGTGGACGCGGCGGATGCGGAGGCCGCCAGCCGTTTTCTGACAGAGCGCGGCGAGACCGTCTACCGGCTCGGCCGCATCGAGGCAGCGCAAGCCGGGCAACCCCGCATCGTCATCGGCTGACCGACCGCCGTGCGCGCCGTCATCCTCATCTCCGGGCGCGGCAGCAATATGGAGGCCCTGCTTAGGGCCGATCTGCCGGTCGATTTCGCCGCGGTGATCAGCAACCGGCCGGATGCCGCCGGCTTGTCCATCGCCCGTGAGCTGGGCGTGGACACCGTCGTGATCGACCACACGCGGTACACCGACCGCGCCGCCTTTGACGCCGCCCTGGCCGACGAGATCGACCGGCGCGGCGCGAAGCTCATCTGCCTAGCCGGTTTCATGCGCGTGCTCACCGAGGGCTTCGTCCAGCGCTATCAGGGCCGCCTGCTCAACATCCATCCCGCCCTGCTGCCGGCCTTCCCGGGGCTTAACACCCATGCGCGGGCGATCGCCGCCGGCGTCAAACTGCACGGCTGCACGGTGCACTTCGTCACCCCCGAGGTTGATGCCGGCCCCATCGTCGTGCAGGCGGCCGTGCCCGTGCTCGACGACGACACGCCGGAGCGGCTGGCCGCTCGCGTGCTGGCCCAGGAGCACCGCATCTACCCCTTGGCCGTGCGCTGGTTTGCGGAGGGCCGCCTGCGCTGGACGGCGGAGGGTCGCGTCACCCTGCATGCCGCAAGCCACCCCGACACCGCCCTCGTCTCGCCGATGGGCTGAGTGCTCCATG
>DAITOH010000030.1:0-3758 GCA_036834225.1 Thiobacillaceae bacterium
GCGCCCCAGAGGCGACCGCGACACCGGCGGAAGAGGCCTGATATCAGGCATTAGCCCTCAGCGCTCAGACTTGTGTGACAGCGCGGCCTTAAGTCGCGCTGGTTGTTTTCAGGGGGGTACATGTTTCGCTGCGGTCGCCATACTTTCAAACTCGACCGTCCGCTGGTCATGGGCATCGTCAATGTGACCCCGGACTCCTTCTTTGACGGCGGACGCTATCTGGGCACGCAGGCCGCCATCGAACACGCATTAAGGCTCAAGGAGGCGGGCGCCGACATCCTGGATGTCGGCGGGGAATCGACGCGGCCCGGCGCCCGGCCAGTAGGCTTGCAGGAGGAAATGGACCGTGTGATCCCGGTGATCGAGGGCCTGCGCGATGCGGGCGTCGCCTTGTCGGTGGATACCATGAAACCCGAACTGATGCGCGCTGCCCTGGCGGCCGGGGCCGACATGATCAACGACGTCAACGCGCTGCGTGCCGCCGGCGCCCTGGAGGCGGTGGCCGATTCGACTGCCGGGGTCTGTCTCATGCACATGCAGGGCGAGCCGCGCACCATGCAGCTTAAGCCGCATTACGAGGATGTGGTGGCGGAAGTGGCATCCTTTCTCGCCGGACGGGTCGAAGCCGCCGTGGCCGCCGGCATCGCCCGGGAGCGCATCCTCGTTGATCCGGGCTTTGGTTTCGGCAAGGACCTGGGGCACAATCTTGCACTGTTCAAGGGCCTGTCGCGCTTTGCCGATATCGCTCCAGTACTGGTCGGAGTGTCCCGCAAATCCATGTTGGGTGCGCTGACGGGCCGAAAGACTTCGGATCGCCTGATCGCCAGTGTGACGGCCGCTGTCCTTGCCATCCAGAGGGGGGCGGCGGTGGTCAGGGTGCACGATGTGCAGGAGACGGTCGACGCCTTGAAGATCTGGCGTGCGCTTGGCGAAGACTTATGGGAGAAGAGAATTGAATAGAAGGTTTTTCGGGACCGACGGCGTACGCGGTCGGGTGGGCGAGGATCCTATCACACCGGACATGGTCATGCGCTTAGGCTATGCCGCCGGCCGTGTGCTGGCGGCGCATGAACACGATGCCCTACACGGCGAGCGGCCGGCGGTGCTGATCGGCAAGGATACCCGGGTGTCCGGCTACATGCTGGAGGCGGCCTTGCAGGCGGGGTTCACTGCCGCCGGGGTGGACGTGCGCCTCACGGGGCCTATGCCCACGCCGGGCGTGGCCTATCTGACCCGGGCCCTGCGTCTGCAGGCCGGCGTGGTGATCTCCGCCTCCCACAACCCCTACGAGGACAACGGCATCAAGTTCTTCTCTGCCGCCGGCACCAAACTGGCGGACGATGTGGAGCTGGCCATCGAAGAGGCCATGGAGGGCCCGATCAAGACCGTCGGGCCCAGGCATATCGGCCGTTCGAGGCGCGTGGACGACGCGGCTGGCCGCTACATCGAATTCTGCAAGAGCACCTTCCCCACCGACTTGGATCTGCGCGGCATGCGCATTGTCGTCGACTGCGCCCACGGCGCCGGCTACCACATCGCGCCGCACGTCTTTCACGAGCTGGGCGCGGACGTCATCGCCATCGGCGCCGAACCCGACGGGCTGAACATCAACAAGGAATGCGGTGCCACCCACCCCGAGGCCCTGGCCCGCGCCGTGCGCAAGCACCGGGCGGACGTGGGGGTGGCGTTGGACGGCGACGGCGACCGCCTGATCATGGTCGACAGCAGCGGCCAGATCGCCGACGGCGACCGCCTCATCTACACCATCGCCCGTTACCGCAAGGAGATCGGTGAACTCAATGGCGGCGTGGTGGGCACCCTGATGACCAACCTGGGCACCGAACTGTCCCTGCGCAAGCTCGGCTGCGACTTTGCCCGGGCCAAGGTGGGTGACCGTTATGTCCTCGAACTGATGCAGAGCAACGGCTGGCAGCTCGGTGGCGAGAGCTCCGGCCACATCCTCTGCCTGGACAAGCACACCACGGGAGACGCCATCATCTCGGCCCTGCAGGTGCTAGCCGCCTTACGCAGCTCGGGGCGCTCGCTGGCAGACTATGTCCAGGAGTGTCCCGCCTTTCCGCAGATCCTGCTCAACGTGCGGGTGGGCAAGGGCTTCAAACTCAACGGACAAGGGGCCATCAGGGAGGCAGTCGAAGCGGTGGAGGCGGAATTGGGCGACAACGGTCGGGTCGTGCTGCGCCCCTCCGGCACCGAACCGCTCATCCGGGTCATGGTGGAGGGTCGCGACGAGTCCCAGGTCCGGCGGCTGGCCCAGCAGATCGCCGATACGGTCCGGCAGGTCGCCGATCGGTGACACGAGCCTCCGCGGGGGATGCCTGTAGCCTGTTTGTCATGATTCTGTAATCTGGCGCCGATAGAATGCAGCGGCATGAACGCGGTCTTGCCGCGTTCATTCGATCAGCTCATTCCTACAGGAGTCAGAACACATGTTCATGAAGAAAATCGTCCTGGCGCTTGGCCTTGTCGCCAGCGCCGCCTTCGTCGCCCAGGGCGCGCTCGCCCAGGCCGTGAAGGTCGATCCCAACCTGCCCACCTATCAGCGCACCACCGGTGTCTCCGGCAATTTCACCAGCGTCGGTTCCGACACCCTGAACAACCTGATGACGTTGTGGGCCGAGTCCTTCAAGCGCCACTATCCCAACGTCAACATCCAGATCCAGGGTGCGGGCTCTGCCACCGCGCCGCCGGCGCTGATCGAGGGTGCGGCCAACTTCGGTCCCATGAGCCGTCTGATGAACGCCAAGGAGATCGAAGCCTTCGAGAAGAAGTTCGGCTACAAGCCCACCCCCGTGCCTGTAGCTATCGATGCACTGGCCGTGTATGTCAACAAGGACAATCCCATCCAGGGTCTGAGCCTGCCCCAGGTCGACGCCATCTTCTCGGCCACGCGCAAGTGCGGTCACAAAGAAGACATCACCCGCTGGGGCCAGGTCGGCATGAGCGGCGAGTGGGCGAACCGTCCCATTGCCCTGTACGGACGCAATTCCGTGTCCGGCACCTATGGCTATTTCAAGGACATCGCGCTGTGCAAGGGTGACTTCAAGCGCAACGTCGCCGAGCAGCCGGGTTCCGCCTCGGTGGTGCAGAGTGTAACCGGCCAGCTCAACGCCATCGGTTACTCCGGCATCGGCTACAAGACCTCGGGCGTGCGCGCGGTGCCTCTGGCCAAGAAAGAGGGCGATGCGTTCGTCGAGCCTGACGCTGCACATGCCATCGACGGCACTTATCCGCTTGCGCGTGTACTCTATGTCTACGTGAACAAGCGTCCCAACCAGCCCCTGCCGCCGATGGAGCGCGAGTTCATCAAGCTGGTGCTCTCCAAGCAGGGTCAGGAGATCGTGGTCAAGGACGGCTTCGTGCCGCTGCCTGCCGCCATGGCTACTAAGGCCCTCGCCGACCTCGGCATCAACTGATCCCATCGTTACCCAGACCGCCGCGCGCACCTCTATCGGGTGCGCGCGTGCTCCCGCGCGAACACGGAGACGAACCCATGCATATCCAACCCCAAACGTTCCGGCTGATGGCAGGCGTGCTCATGATGAGCATGCTTGGCGGTTGTGCTACGAGCCAGAGTGAACCGCCCAAGACGCAAGCCAAGGCCACGGCGGCGTCAGCTACCGCTATGCAGCCTGCCGCCGCGCCGATGGAGTATTTCTTCATCGTCTATCACGACAACGGCCGTATCTATCCCATTGCCGACGTCAAAAACTATCTGAGCTTCCTGGACACGGACGAGC
>DAITOH010000030.1:3858-12909 GCA_036834225.1 Thiobacillaceae bacterium
ATCTATCCCATTGCCGACGTCAAAAACTATCTGAGCTTCCTGGACACGGACGAGCTCACCTACACGCGCACCCGCGTGGGCGCCGGTCCCGAGGGCGAGAGCATCGTCTTCGGCATCGAGAAAAAGGAGGCCGATGATCTCAACAAGCCGGCCAAGGCCGAGCTGTTCTTCGATGGCAAGCATGAGCCGGCTGGCCCATTTTACGGCGAGGTGATGCGCGACGGACGTTTTTACGTCTTTGGCAGTTGGTCAGACTTCAAGGGCTACATGGTCAACAAGGAGGTCACCTACACCTTCACCGAGATCGGCACCGGTCCCAAGGGCGAGACCGTGATCTATGCCTTAAACAAGGACACGATCAAGGAGGGGCGGCCAGTCAAGTTGATCGAGGCCTTCAACCGACTCAGAAAACCGCAGTAATCCCCTCTCTATCCGGGCAACCGGATCCCGAAGTTGGGCTGAACCGTGTTCAGCCCGTTATGTTGCGTGGACTTAAGGCGGCCGGCAGCTGTGCCGGCCGTGCGCCCATGACGGCGACTAGGCGCGAGATGGACCATGGAACGTACCGAAGCGAATATCAGCAAGGTCGGCGGTTACACCGGCCGTCGCATGGCCAAGGACAAGCTGTTCAAGCATGTCATGACGTTCGGTGGTCTAAGCGTGCTGATCGCCATCAGCCTGATCTTCTTCTACCTCGTCAGTGTGGTGGTGCCGCTGTTTATGCCGGCCAAGATGGGAGCGTTCAAGACCCTGCAGGTGCCGGCGATACAGGAGAGGACGGTACACCTGACCAGCGAGGAGCAGGCAGAAATCGGTCTGCGCGCCGGCAGCCACGGGTCGATCACGTTCTTCGACCTGCGCGACGGCCGTGCCATGGCACATGAGACCCTGGCTGTGCCTGAGGGCGTCGAGATCACCGGTTTCGGCGCGGGCGACCCTTCCCAGGGGGTGATGGCCTATGGATTGAGCGACGGCCGCATGCTGCTCATCGGCCAGAACTACCAGGTCCAGTTCAAACAGGATGCGCAGGATGCAGCGAAAGTCATCCGCATCATCACGCCCAGCGTCGCATACCCGCTCGGCAGGCAGCCCCTGCTAGTGGATGCACGCGGGGCGGCCCTGAAACTGCTCTCCGTGCAGCATCAGGCCGACAGCACGACGGCTGCGGCGCTGACGGCGGACGGCCGCCTCGTGCTGGCCAGTTTCGAAAGCCGCACCAACCTGATGACCGGCGAGGTCAGCGTCGAGGCCACGAGCGCCGAGCTGCCGCCCGTCGTCGGCGAGGTGACGCAGCTTTTGCTGGACGTCAGGCAGCGCGATTTATACGTCATACACGGCGGCCGTTACGTCAGTCACTACGATCTGAGCGACAAACGCGCACCGGTGCTGACTCAGACCGTCACCGTGGCGCCCGAAGGCGAGACGGTGAGTGCGGCCACCCTGCTAAGCGGCGGCATTTCGCTCATCGTGGGCACGGATCGCGGCCAACTGTCGCAGTGGTTCCAGGTGCGTGACGCAAACAACGTCAACCATCTTACCCGCATACGCAGCTTCAAGCCCATGCGGGGACGGATCACCGTCCTGGCGCCCGAGCACTACCGCAAGGGCTTTCTCGCCGGCAATGAGCAAGGCGAGATCGGGCTTTACTATGCGACCTCCAACCGCCTCCTGCTTAGCCGCGAGACCGGCGCGGGGGCGGTGCGCGTGGCTGCCCTCGCCCCGCGCGCCAATGCCGTGCTGCTGGAAAACGACCAGGGGGGCATCCGGACCGCGACGCTGGAAAACGAGTTTCCGGAGGTCTCGTTCCACTCACTCTGGCAGAAGGTCTGGTACGAGAGCTATACAGAGCCGGAGTTCGTGTGGCAGTCCTCGGCGGCCGTATCGGACTTCGAGCCCAAGCTGAGCCTGGCGCCGCTGACCTTCGGTACCCTCAAGGCGGCCTTCTACGCCATGCTCGTGGCTATCCCGTTGGCGGTCATGGGTGCAATCTTCGCCGCCTACTTCATGTCTCCCAAGATGCGCGGCGTCGTCAAACCCTCCATCGAGATCATGGAGGCGCTGCCCACCGTCATCCTCGGTTTCCTCGCCGGCCTGTGGCTGGCGCCGTTCGTCGACAACAACCTCGCCGGCACCCTGCTGGCGATCTTCCTGCTGCCGTTCAGTTTCCTCCTCACGGCCTACATTTGGCACCGGCTACCCAGGGGCTTCACACAGCGCATCGGTCCCGGTTGGGAGGCCGCACTGCTCGTCGTGCCGATCATCCTCACGATCTGGATCGCCATCGAGCTAGGCCACCCCATCGAGGCCGCCTTCTTCGGGGGCAGCATGCCGCATTGGGTGAGCAACGAACTGGGCTGGAGCTATGAACAGCGCAACTCCCTAGTGGTCGGCATCGCCATGGGCTTCGCGGTCATCCCCACCATCTTCTCGATTGCCGAGGACGCGGTCTTCAGTGTGCCCAAGCATCTGACCGCCGGCTCGCTCGCGCTCGGGGCCACACCCTGGCAGACGCTGAGGAACGTGGTGCTGCCCACCGCCAGCCCCGGCATCTTCTCTGCCATCATGGTCGGCATGGGCCGGGCAGTGGGCGAGACCATGATCGTGCTGATGGCCACCGGTAACACCGCGGTGATGGATCTGTCCATCTTTACCGGTTTTCGTACACTGTCCGCCAACATCGGCGTCGAGATGCCGGAGGCGGCGGTGGGCACCACGCATTACCGCCTGCTGTTCTTGTCCGCCCTGGTGCTGTTCGCCTTTACCTTCCTGGTGAACACCGCGGCCGAGCTGGTGCGGCAGCGCCTGCGAGAAAAATACAGCACGCTCTGAGGACACGACCCATGCGCGATTGGTTTAAGGGCGGTGAGCCCTGGATCTGGATGACGGCGGGGGCGGTCGCTCTGTCCCTGGTCATGGTCTATGCCGTGGTCTGGCTGACCGCAGCGCGCGGCATGGTGCACTGGTGGCCGAGACCGGTGGTCGAGACCACCTACAAGGAGCCCGACGGCTCGGTCAAACGCCTCATTGGGGAGGTGCGCGACCGCGAGGAGGTGGCGGTCGTTCGCCTGCGCGAACAGGGCTATGTCATCGACACCCAGGATGCCTACACACAACGCTACCTGATCAAGTTGGGCAACAAGGACCTCACCGGCGTCGACTTCAAGTGGTACCCGATGACCCAGCTCGGTGAGTTCACCTACCCCGAGGACTTGGTCACCATCGAGCGGCACGAATGGGGCAACTTCTACGGTCGTCTCAAGAGCGTGCTGGAGCAGGGGCGCGTCGTGGCGACCGGGCAGGCGGCTAAGGCTGAGGCCGAGAAGCGGCTTACTCGCGCCAAAGCCCTGTTCCGCGAGGCCTTGCGGCTGGAGAAGCACGAGATCGGCGACATCAATTACCAGATCGAGCGGCTGCGGCTCAAGGAACGCAAGTTGGAACTGCAGGAACGCCTGACCGACGCCGACAAGGCCGAATTCGAGCGCCAGCGCGAGGCCCTGCAGGCGCAATACCAGGTCCTGCACGACCGGCTGGAGAAGGTCAGGCAGGACCTCGGGCGCGACAGCCTCAAGGTGGAGACCATGGACGGGCAGGAGGTGGAGATCCCCTTCGCCAAGATCGCCGACATCTACATGCCTAATGCCATGGGCCTGCTGCAGAAGATGGGTTTCTATGCCAGCAAGTTCTGGGAATTCATTGTCGACGATCCGCGCGAGGCCAACACCGAGGGTGGCATCTTCCCCGCCATCTTTGGCACCGTCATGATGGTGCTGCTGATGTCGGTAATGGTCACCCCGCTGGGCATCATGGCCGCGGTCTACATGCGCGAGTACGCCAAACAGGGTCCGCTCATCCGCACCATCCGCATCTCGGTCAACAACTTAGCCGGCGTGCCTTCCATCGTCTATGGCGTGTTCGGCCTGGGGTTCTTCGTCTACGTGCTGGGCGGCAACATCGACCGTCTATTCTATCCTGAGGCCCTGCCGGCGCCCACCTTCGGCAGCCCCGGCATCCTCTGGGCCTCCCTGACCCTGGCCATCCTGACCCTGCCTGTAGTCATCGTCGCCACCGAGGAAGGGCTTTCCAGGGTGCCGCTCAGCATCCGCGAGGGCAGTCTGGCCCTGGGGGCCACCAAGGCCGAGACGCTGTGGCGCATCGTGCTGCCCATGGCCAGCCCAGCCATGATGACCGGGCTCATCCTGGCCGTCGCGCGCGCCGCGGGCGAGGTGGCGCCGCTGATGCTGGTCGGTGTGGTGAAACTGGCCCCCAGCCTGCCGATGGACGGCAACTTCCCGTTCATCCACCTCGAGCGCAAGTTCATGCACCTAGGTTTCCACATCTACGACGTCGGCTTCCAGAGTCCCAACGTCGAGGCCGCGAGGCCGCTGGTCTACGCCACCGCCCTGCTGCTGGTGATCATCATCGTCGTGCTGAACTTGGCCGCCATTGCCCTGCGCAATCGTCTGCGCGAGCGTATGCGCGGCCTGGAAGGCGTTTGATGGCCGCGAGGAATCGTTAAGGAAGGATCGAACAAGATGAACGACGCACCCAAGCCTCATGCGATCAATCTCGGCGCGGTGACCCACGCACCCATGGCCCATACCAGCGAGGTCGCGATCGAGGTCCAAAACCTGGACCTCTACTACGGCGATGCCATGGCGCTCAAGGGCATCAACATGAAAATCCCCAAAAAACGCGTGACCGCCTTCATCGGTCCGAGCGGCTGCGGCAAGTCGACCCTCCTGCGCTGCTTCAACCGCATGAACGACCTGGTCGACATCTGCCGCGTCGAGGGCAAGATCCTCATGGATGGCAAGAACATCTACGACCGGGACGTCAACGTCGCCCTCCTGCGCCGTCGGGTGGGCATGGTGTTCCAGAAGCCGAACCCGTTTCCCAAGTCGATCTATGAGAATGTGGCCTACGGACTGCGCATCATGGGTGTGAACGACAGGAAGACCCTGGATGCCGCCGTGGAGAAGGCCTTGCGCGGCGCGGCCCTGTGGGACGAGGTCAAGGACCGGCTGCAGGACAGCGGCATGAGTCTGTCCGGCGGGCAGCAGCAACGTCTGGTGATCGCACGTGCCGTGGCCCTGGAACCCGACGTGCTCCTACTCGACGAGCCCGCCTCCGCCTTAGACCCGATCTCTACCGCCAAGCTGGAGGAGTTGATCGACGAGCTCAAGGCGAACTACACCATCGTCATCGTCACGCACAACATGCAGCAGGCCGCCCGGGTGTCCGACTACACCGCCTTCATGTACCTCGGCGAGCTCATCGAGTTCGGTCCCACGGACGAATTGTTCGTCAAACCCAAGAACAGGCAGACCGAAGACTACATCACCGGCCGCTTCGGGTGATGTGAGGACGCGATTGGGCCTAGCCGGTGTCCGGTGCCGATGCAGCGGCCGGTACAATCGGCCGGTTGTCCTATTATCACATTACCGTCATCCCCGTTCGTGCCCGCTTCGGTATCATGAACGTCTTGTTGCGGCTTGGTTATGCCGCGATATCGACAAGGAGCCGAAACCATGGCAAATGCGGTCAAGTCCGTCGCGAAATATGTTCGCAAGCACAAGGAAGACGAGAGCGCGGCCGTCCTGCGCGATCTGTGCGAGGCCCTGGAAAGCGGTCAGCCCTTTGTCCTTGCTCGTCTCTACGATATCCCCCCCAAGGCCTATGAACTGGCCATGGCCCTGTTGTCGGATTGGCGCTTGGATCGCCACCTCACCGAGCGGCGCTTTTCCAAGTACTTCGATCAGGTCGAGGACTGATCGCACCACGCCCGAGCCGGGCTTGGAGTTGTAAGCAGGGTTGGCCGCACGTCAGTTTCGCACAGCCGTTCCATGACAACCGACCACATCCTCAAGCGGAACCCTGAATCCGTGTTGTTCACGTGAAATGCATTGTAGGTCGGTCTTCAGCCCGACACCCAACCCGTCGGACTGAAGTCCGACCTACACGGTGTTTGTCGGCATCAACACGGATTCAGGGTAACGAGCGCAGCAAGCGAGGGGTGGCCCCATCCAGCGCATGAGTAATTTGACCCATAGCCCCGCTGGTAATAATATTCGAAGTTTGTTTCTTGGATGGTGAGACATGCGTCGCAAACTCGTCGTCGGCAACTGGAAGATGCACGGCAATCTGGCCGATAACGACGCCCTGCTGGGGGGCATCCTGGCGGGGATGGGTGAGGTCAGGGCGGATGTCGCCGTCTGCGTGCCATTTCCCTATCTGCACCAGGCCAAGGCCAGACTGGCGGGCTCGCGGGTGGCCTGGGGCGCCCAGAACCTCAGCCAGCATGCGAAGGGCGCCTACACCGGTGAAGTGTCCGCCATGATGCTCAACGATTTCGAGTGCCGCTACGTCATCGTTGGCCACTCCGAGCGGCGCACCCTGTATGGCGAGAGTGATGCGCTGGTGGCCGAAAAGTACGCCGCGGCCCAGGCCGCGGGTCTGATCCCCATCCTCTGTGTCGGCGAGACCCTCGAGGAGCGCGAATCCGGTATCACGGAGGCTGTGGTGGCTCGGCAGCTGGATGCCGTTTTAAACAAGTCGGGGGTCATCTCACTTACCAATGCCGTCATCGCCTACGAGCCGGTATGGGCCATCGGCACCGGCAAGACGGCCAGTCCCGAGCAGGCCCAGGCGGTGCATGCCTTCATTCGCCGCAAGATCCGCGCCCTGGACGCTGAGGTGGCGGATCATCTGATCATCCAGTACGGCGGCAGCGTCAAGGCCGCCAATGCGGCGGAGTTGTTTGCCCAGCCCGACATCGACGGTGGCCTGATCGGTGGTGCGTCCCTGAATGCGGAGGAGTTCCTGGCGATCTGCCGGGCGGCTTGAGGATAGGCGGGCATCATGGAACTGATCATCTGGATCCTGCACATGTTGGTGGCGGTCTGCGTCATCGCCCTGGTCCTGCTGCAGCACGGCAAGGGGGCCGACATGGGCGCGGCCTTTGGCAGTGGTGCCTCGGGCAGCCTGTTCGGGGCCAGAGGCTCGGCCAATTTCCTGTCGCGAACGACGGCTGTGCTGGCCACCCTGTTTTTCCTGACCAGCCTCGGCCTGGTCTACTTTCACAGCCGGAAAGCGGAGACGGTGCAGCCGCTGCCCATCCCGACCCAGCCGGCGGCGCCCCAGGCGCCTGCGGAGCCGCCCCCGGGGCAGCAGAAACGGCCGGTGGAGATCCCGAGATGAACAGGCTCTCGCGCATGCGCGAGGCAGTACACGCCGACGTGGTGGAATTGGTAGACACGCTGTCTTGAGGGGGCAGTGCGGAAACGCGTGCGAGTTCGAGTCTCGCCGTCGGCACCATCGAATTTGCTTATGGGCCTTGGCGCCCAGTTAATAACCCATTGATATCAATGGGTTTTTATTTTTTGCTTGGCTTGACACTCACGGACATGGCCGACTAGACTGCGTGTTCTTGAGTTCCCCCGGGTGACCGATAGACCGCATGCTGGAAAGTTATTTCCCGATCCTCCTGTTCATCCTGGTGGGTCTGGCCGTCGGGGTGGGTCCCATGCTCATCGGCTGGGTGCTCTCCCCCAACCGCCCCGACGCCGAGAAGTTGTCTCCCTACGAATGTGGCTTCGAGGCCTTCGAGGACGCGCGCATGAAGTTCGACGTGCGCTATTACCTGGTGGCCATCCTGTTCATTCTGTTCGATCTGGAGATCGCCTTCCTCTTCCCCTGGGCGGTGGTGCTGGAGGAGATCGGTGCCTTCGGTTTCTGGGCCATGGTGATCTTCCTGGCCATCCTGGTGGTGGGCTTCGTCTATGAGTGGATGAAGGGGGCCCTGGAATGGGAATGAGGCTTGGGCAGCGTGGCGTTGAAGGAGGTCACGGCACATGAGCATCGAAGGCGTCCTGGAGAAGGGTTTCATCACCACCACGGCCGACGCGGTCATCAACTGGTCGAAGACCGGTTCGCTCTGGCCCATGACCTTCGGGCTGGCCTGCTGTGCGGTCGAGATGATGCATGCCGCCGCCTCGCGCTATGACCTCGACCGCTTCGGCATCGTCTTCCGGCCCAGCCCGCGGCAGTCCGACCTCATGATCGTCGCCGGCACCCTGACCAACAAGATGGCGCCGGCCCTGCGCAAGGTCTACGACCAGATGGCCGAGCCGCGTTGGGTGTTGTCCATGGGTTCCTGCGCGAACGGCGGCGGTTATTACCACTACTCCTACTCCGTGGTGCGCGGTTGCGACCGCATCGTGCCGGTGGACGTCTATGTGCCGGGTTGCCCGCCTACCGCCGAGGCCCTGCTCTACGGCCTGATCCAGCTGCAGAAGAAGATCCGCCGCACCAACACCATCGCCCGCTGAGGACACCATGCCGTTGACACCGGAAGCCCTGCTTGCGCGCCTGCACGAGACGCTGGGCGAGAAGATCACCTCCGGCCGTGTGGCCCTGGGCGAGGTGACCATCGAGGTCAGAGCCGAGGAGTGGCTTGATGTATGCCGTCGACTACGCGACGAGCCCGCCTTGGCGTTCGACATGCTCATCGATTTGTGCGGCGTGGACTACTCCGCCTACAAGGACGGCAGCTGGGATGGTCGGCGGTTTGCAGTCGTGCTGCACCTGACCTCGGTGATGCGCAACCACCGCCTGCGTGTGCGCACTTTCTGCGCTGACGATCATCTGCCCATGCTCGACTCCCTGGTCGAGATCTGGCCGGCCGCCAACTGGTTCGAGCGTGAGGCGTTCGACCTATATGGCATCGTCTTCAACGGTCACCCCGATCTGCGCCGACTGCTCACGGATTACGGTTTCATCGGTCACCCCTTCCGCAAGGACTTCCCCCTCTCCGGAAACGTGGAGATGCGCTACGACCCGGAGCTCAGGCGGGTGATCTACCAACCGGTCAGCATCGATCCGCGCGAGGTCACGCCGCGCATCGTGCGCGAGAAATATTACGGGGATGCCGGTCGTGAATGAAATGGCGGTCGGTCTTCATGTCGGGCTCGAGCCCGGCATGCAGTCGGGCCTGCGAGGCGTCCGGGAGAGGGGCTGAGCATGGCAGAAATTCGTAATTACACGCTGAATTTT
>DAITOH010000031.1:0-12834 GCA_036834225.1 Thiobacillaceae bacterium
TCCGGCCATGACGCCAGCGTGAAGTGAGGGGTATATTGCCGCATGAGGTAGCCCACATGCATACCGCCTATATCACCCACCCCCTGTGCCGGAAACATAAGGCCGGCCTCTCCCACCCCGAATGCCCCGAGCGTCTCGCCGCCATCGACGACTGCCTGCATGCCGCCCACCTGTATGACCTTCTCTATCACTTCCATCACCCCGCCCAGGCCACGCGTGAGCAGCTGGTGCGCGTACACGACGCGGGGTATGTGGATTGGATCTTCGAGATCGCACCCGCAGCGGGCGTCATCCAGCTCGATCCGGACACCGCGATGAATCCCCACAGCCTGGACGCTGCGCTGCACGCCGCAGGCGCCGCTATCGAGGCGGTGGACAAGGTGATCACCGGTCAGGTGCAAAATGCCTTCTGCGCCGTGCGCCCGCCTGGCCACCATGCCGGTCGTGCCAGCGCCGGCGGTTTCTGCATCTTCAACAACGTGGCCTGTGCGGCAGCCCACGCCCTTAAGGTGCATGCTCTCGCCAGAGTAGCGATCGTCGACTTCGACGTGCATCACGGCAACGGCACCGAGGAGATCTTCCTGGACGACCCTAGGGTGCTGCTCGTCTCCATCTTCCAGCATCCCTTCTATCCCCACTGCGGTGCCGACTCTTCCAGCGCACACATCGTGAACATTCCGCTGCCGGCCGGCACCTCGGGCGAGGCCTATCGCGAGGCCTTCGCAACCAGGGCCCTGCCCGCACTGGAGGTGCACCGGCCGGAGATGATCTTCATTTCCGCCGGTTTCGACGGCCACCGTGAGGACGACATGGCGCATTTCAACCTGTTGGAAGCGGACTATGCCTGGATCACCGAACAGGTGATAGCAGTGGCCCGCACCCATGCCGCGGACCGCATCGTCTCGGTGCTGGAGGGGGGATACAACCTGAACGCGCTAGGCCGCAGCGCGGCCGCACACATCAGGGCGCTGGCGGGGTTGTAGCTACCGGTGCGGCCTTGGCTGCGGCGAGCTGCTCCGGCAGAATGCGCAGGCGTGCGTCTGCAGCATAGGCTTAAAAGGGCGATTAACCCCAGCGCATACCGCATGATAGACCCGCCCGGGGGTATGGCTTACGGCTTCCTGACTAGCACCTTCTCCACCCAGCCCTCACCCTCGCCGCTTTGCACGAAGATGAATCCGTCCTTGTCCTGACCGGTGTAGATGAGCTCGTCGTCGCGCGCCAGCGTGGCGACGACCTTCGCCTTCTTGGAGGCGTCGCTATAGAGCTTGACCCCTTTGATCTTAGCCAGCAGCACGTCGCCCGGCTCCATACCGTCGCCGGCCTTGGCGACTTTGGCTGCCGCGGTCTTGAGGGTCTCGTTGGTGCGCACCAGACTGGGATTGTTGCGTACGCTGCCCAGCTTGAAACCCAGGAAGGCGTGCGTCGGTGCGATGCCCAGCTACAGGGTGAACAGGCCCGCCGCCAGGGCGGTCAAAACGCGAGATTGTTACGTGGTAACTTCTCCTGAGGGATGGTTGGCGGCTGCCGCTGTAGGCAAACGACAGCACCAAGCAACAAGCGCTCCTGCGGAGGATCGGCTCAGCCCTTTTTCCCGCCATCCAGACCCGGCGCCAGCTTGTGCTCCACGGCGAACACCGCCGCCTCTACCCGGGAGGACAGGTTGAGCTTGGCCAGAATGTGGCGCACGTGCAGCTTGACGGTGTCATAGCTGATATCGAGCTGCCTGGCGATGGCCTTGTTGCTCTCCCCCCTGGCCAGGTGGGCCAGGATCTCGCGTTCGCGCTGGGTCAGGCTGCCCAGCAGCGAATCGGTGCTGTGCTTGGCATCCAGCAGATTGACCAGCTTGGCGGTCATGGCCGGCGCCACTACTGTCTCCCCTTTGACGGCACGCAGCACGGCATCGACCACCTCGTCGGGCTCCATGCTCTTGAGCAGATAGCCGTTCGCACCGGCGCGCAGGGCCCGTGCCAGATCCTCTTCCGCCTCGCTCACCGTGAGGATCAGGACGGGGATAGTGAAGCCCTCGGCCTTGAGCTGCTGCATCAGGCTGATGCCGTCGATGCCGGGCATGTTGAGGTCCATCAGCAGCACGTCTGGCCTGTGCTCGCGCAGCAGCGGCTGGACTTGCTGCCAGTCGCCGGTCATGGCAACCACTTGCAAGGTGCCGTCCCGTTCCAGCAGTTCGGCTAAACCCTTGCGAAACAGCGTGTGATCGTCCACCAGCACGATGCGGGGCACACTGCTGTGCGGCAGGTTCATGTCGCGTGCTCCTGTACGCCCAGACGGGCCGGGAAGCTCAGTCGCACGATGGTGCCACCGGCCGGCCGGCTCTCTATGGTCAGCGTGCCGCCCAGCTTGGCGGCGCGCTCGCGCATAATGGTGAGCCCGAAGCTCTTGCCCACGCTGGAGGCTGCATCGGTGTGGATGCCGACGCCGTCGTCGGCGACGCTGACCACGTACTCGCCCTCGTGCAGGTCGAGGGTGACGATGACATGGCGTGCGCGGGCATGCTTGCAAATGTTGTAGAGCGATTCCTGGATGATGTGGAAGACCTGGATTTCCTCCTCCGGGGTGAGCACGACGTCCTGGGCCATGTTGAGAAAGTCCACGTCGGCATTGGCCTTCTTGCGAAAGCTGGCCACCATCTCCTGCAGCGCCGGAACCAGACCACGCGGATCGATGCGGTCGCGAAACTGGGTGATGAGGTTCCTCAGCTCCGAGTAGGCCATGTCCACCGCCTCCTCGACGTCCCCCAAGTAGCGGTTGGCGCTGGCCTGATCGCCATCGGCCAGGGCTTCGCTGAGCACCGACAAGCGCATCTTGGCATAAGCCAGGGTCTGGGCCAGGGAGTCGTGGACCTGGTTGGCCAACATGGTGCGCTCGTTCATAAGCGAGATGCGCATGTTCTCCCGGGTGAGGCGGGAATTCTCCAGCGCCATGCCCATGTGGTCGCTGATGGAATTGAATAGATAGCGGATGTCCTCCGGCAGCGACTCATCCCTATCCATGAACAGGTTGTACACACCCAGCACCCGGCCCTTGTGGCGCAGCGGGATGGCGTAAATGGTCTTGTAGCCCTGGGCCAGATAGCTATGGCGCACCGGCTTCTGGCAGATGGCCAGCACGTCGTCGGTGCGGGTGTCCAGGCCGAAGATGGCACGGCCGCATATACCGCACTCGAGCGGAACGAAACGCTCCTTCTCTACAAGCTGCGTCGACAGGCCCAGGGTGCCGACCAGGCGAAGGTGACCACCATCCGCCGTGAGCAAGCGCACCGCCCCCGCCCTGGCTCCGGAGAGCCTGACCATGATCTCCAGGAAGCTTAGCAGCATCTGCTCCACATTGTCACTGGCGCTTAAGGCACTGGCGATCTCCGCCAGCACCTTCACGGACGGGATGGGCTCTGTGGCGTTCAGTGGTTTGGCATCAGCGGGTTCGGATGTGCCGCTAAGGCCGATGGCACTGACAGGGATAGATTGCTGGAGCACTGCAGTGGGACGCTCTTGAGGTCTGGGAGATGGTAAATGAGGGAAAAGGGTCAGGCAATCCAGGAGCCTGTCGGGCTTGAGCCCGACACCGCCCACGCCAAGCAAGGCACCTCTGTCGGCCTGAAGCCCGACCCACAACCCCATGCGTCATCCGGAGCCGAGCCCCAACGGACAACCTGGGATCAGAAGTTCTGGGCGACGCGGCTGCGGGCTAGAGGCGGGTTTTTATCGAAATAGCGCCGGATGCCGTTGGCCAGGGCGGCCGCTATTCTGTCCTGATAGGCATCGTCGTTGAGCTTCCTCTCTTCCTCCGGGTTGGAGATGAAGGCCGTTTCCACTAGGATGGAAGGAATGTCCGGCGCCTTCAGCACCGCGAAGCCGGCCTGCTCAACATGGGGCTTGTGCAGGGTGTTGATGCCCCCCAGTTCATCGAGCACGGCGCGACCCAGCTTGAGGCTGTCGGCGATGGTGGCGGTCTGGACCAGGTCGATCAAAGTCTGCTTGAGGTAGGCGTCCTTGACGTCGATGTTCACCCCGCCGATTAGGTCGGCCTCGTTCTCCTTCTTGGCCAGCCATTTGGCCGCGGCCGAGGTAGCCCCGCGCTCGGACAGCACGAAGACCGAAGAGCCGCGCGCCGTGGGCTTGAAGAAGGCATCGGCATGGATGGAGACGAACAGGTCGGCCTGATGGCGTCTTGCCCGCTGCACCCGCTCGTGCAACGGCAGGAAATAGTCGCCGTCGCGTATCAGCACCGCACGCATATTGTCCAGCCGATCGATGTGATCCTTAAGCCGTCTTGCGATAGCCAGGGTGACATCCTTCTCCCGCGTCCCGCGCGCGCCGATGGCCCCCGGGTCCTCGCCGCCGTGGCCGGCATCGATGGCCACCGTGATCAACCGCAGCACACCGTTGCGTCCACCCTCGGCCCGGCGCCCTTCTGTCTTCGGCCTCTCGGCCCTGGCGATGGCTGCCTCCACCTGCTGCTCGATGCTCAGGGTGTTTGCCGGATACAGGTCCACCACCAGCCGATGCGCATAGTCGCCCACGGGTTTGAGGGTGAAGACCTGGGGTCGCACCTCGGTCTTGAGTTCCACCACCACACGGGTGACATTCGGACGATTGCGCGCGATGCGCACGGCACTGACGTAGCGATCCTGAGCGGTGATCTTGCCGCTCAGATCGGCCAGGGCCTCGGGAGCGACATGCTCGAGGTCGAGGACCAGACGCTCGGGATCCTTGAGCTGGAAGTGCTTGTAGACGGGGGCTTCCGCCAGTTCGAGGGTGATGCGACTGTATTCCGGTGAGGGCCAGACACGGATCGCCTTCACTTCCATCGCCCAGCCCAGGGCGATGACGCTAAGCGACATGATCGCCAGCGTCAGCGTCTGCACAAACCTCATGCCGCCAGTCTTTCCAAGCATCGTCTGCCCGCCTCCGTCCTGCCCGTCAGCGTCGCCGTTCGGCCGTCTCCCGCGAATGCAAGCCCGATCAGCAGATCCGGCTCCGGCAGGCATCCTGCCGCCTTTTCCGGCCATTCCACCAGGCAGATGGAACGATCGTTGAAGTATTCCCGGAAACCCGCCTCCTCCCATTCGATGGGATCGGCGAAGCGATAAAAATCATAGTGATACAAATTAAAGCTCGAAAACGAATAAACTTCAACCAATGTGTAGGTCGGACTCTTGACTCGACCTTCATAGTGGAGGGCACGCAACAGGCCCCGCACCAGCGTGGTCTTGCCTGCGCCCAGATCCCCGCGCAGCCACACGGACATGCCGGGCTGTAATAGCGCCGCCAGGCGCCCCCCCAGCTCGCGGGTGGCGGCCTCGTCGGCGAGCGGGATAAGGATAGGGCTATCATCCTTGATTCCTCGGTTGACCGCTTTGTTGCCTGTGTGTAGCCCCATGATTGCTCGATGTCATGCCTTCGATTGCGCCCACCCTATGGGTGAGCCCGCAACACGCCCGCTTGCGCATCTTAAGCGGGCGCTTGGCTTTGTGTGGTCCTTCGGCCATCCCTCGCTGCGGCTGCCAACCAGCACTGCATGCTGTCCTGCACCCGGCGGGCTGGTCGCGCCAGCACCCGCTTAAGCCGCGCCTTCGGACGTGTTCAACCGAGGAACCAAGGATCATGGCCGCCATGCTGCATGGGTGGACTCCAGAACAGACCGTCGAACTGAAGGCCCGCATCCGCGACTGGGGGAGTGCGCTGGGATTCGACCAGGTGGGCTTCGCCCCCGTAGAGCTGGGTGAGGCCGCGGACCGGCTGATGGCCTGGCTTGCAGCCGGGTTTCACGGTGACATGCATTATATGGCGCGGCATGGCGTCAGGCGTGCCAAGCCCGATGCCCTGGTCCCGGGCACCCTGTCGGTGATCTGTGTCCGGCTCGACTATCTGCCCCCGGATGACGACCCGAGGCAGATCCTGTCTGACCCGCAGCAGGCCTATGTCGCCCGCTACGCCCTGGGACGCGATTACCACCGCCTCATGCGCAGCCGTCTGCAGCGTCTGGCCGCGCGCATCGAGGCGGAGATCGGGCCATTTCGCTACCGTGCCTGCGCCGATAGCGCGCCGCTGATGGAAGTGGAACTGGCGCGTCTGGCAGGCCTGGGCTGGCGCGGCAAGCACACCCTGCTGCTCACGCGCCGGGGCTCCTGGTTCTTCCTCGGGGAATTGCTCACCGACCTGCCGCTACCCGCGGACGGCCCCCTCGACGCGCACTGCGGTACCTGTGAGGCCTGCCTTAAGGCCTGCCCCACCGGCGCCATCGTCGCCCCCTACCGGCTGGATGCGCGTCGGTGCATCTCCTACCTCACCATCGAACACCCCGGTCCCATCCCGGAGGCATTGCGCCCCCTCATGGGCAATCGCATCTACGGCTGCGACGACTGCCAGCTCTGCTGCCCCTGGAACCGGTATGCCCGGCCTACGCGCGAGGCTGACTTCCTGCCGCGTCAGGGTCTGGACTGCGCGGCGCTGGTGGAACTGTTCGCTTGGTCGGAGGCCGACTTCGTGCAGCGCCTGGCGGGCAGCCCCATCCGCCGCATCGGCCACGAGCGCTGGCTGCGCAACCTGGCCGTGGCCTTGGGCAATGCGCCAACCAGTCCCGCTGTCGTGCAGGCCCTGCGCCAGCGTCTCGCCCACCCCTCGGCCCTGGTCCGGGAGCATGTAAAATGGGCCCTGTCCCGGCACCTGAGCGCGCATGAGCCACCTCTTTGACCCAGCAAGCCCCATCGGCGTCTTCGACTCCGGCGTCGGGGGGCTGACCGTGGTGCGCGCCCTCATGGAGCGGCTCCCCTTCGAGCACATCCATTACTTCGGCGACACCGCGCGCGTCCCCTACGGTGTCAAGTCGGTGGAGACCATCGCGCACTACACGACGCAGATCGCCCAGTTCCTGCTGGAGCGCCGAGTCAAGCTGCTGATCGTGGCCTGCAACACCATGGCCGCGGTGGCGGCAGGAGTGGTGCGCGACCTCTCGCCGGCGCCGGTGCTCGACGTGATCGAGGCCGGCGCGCTCTCGGCCCTGGCCGTCACCCGCTCCCGCCGCATCGGTGTCATCGGCACGCCCACCACCATCAACAGCAACGCCTACAGCCGCGCCATTCACCAGAGCGATCCGGAGGCCCGCATCGTCTCCCAGGCCTGCGCCCTGTTCGTGCCGCTGGTGGAGGAAGGCTGGCTGGACCACCCGGTCACGCGCATGACCGCGCAGGAGTACCTGAGGCCGGTGCTGGCGGAGCGCATCGACACCCTGGTGCTGGGCTGCACCCACTACCCCCTGCTCAAACCACTGCTGCAGGAAGTGACCGGTCCCGACGTGGCCCTGGTGGATTCCGCCGAGGCCATGGCGGAGCAGGCCGCGACGCTGCTCAGCGAACGCGATCTGCACAACCCGTCGCGCTCGCCGCCGCAGTACCACTACTACGTCACGGATGTGCCCCTGCGCTTTCAGACCATAGGCGAACGCTTTCTCGGCCGTTCTCTAACCCACGTCCATGTTGTGAAGTGGTAACCGGCTAAAGTAAAGTCGGAGATGGCCGATATAAGGCTGGTCTGTAGCAATCATCCCAAGGACAGCCATGAACAACCCGAGCATCCTCCGCAAGGTCCTCTTCGCCTATCTGGGCTTAGGCGCCGTCGTCGCTTGCCTGTTCCCTTTCTACGCCCACTTCTTCGTGGAATGGAAACCCGGCATGCTGCCCTGGTTCGTGGTGGGCTGCTTCATCGCCGGGTTGTTCGTCGGCGTTGCGAACTACTGGGTGATGAACGTCGTCCTGGTCTCCAAGCTCCGGCGCATCTCGCAGGTCGCCAGCGCCATTGCCAACAAAGACCTCACCCACGCCTGCACCATCCAGAGCCATGACACCCTAGGCGAGATCATCGATGGCTTCAACCACATGACCGCCACCCTGCGCGACCTCATCGCCCGGACCTCCCAACTCAGCAGCCTGGTCAGGGCAGACAGCGAGGGCCTGCGTACCCAGGCCAACCAGATCCATGGCCGTGTGGACACCCTGGCTGGGCGTTCGCGTCAGATCAGCTCGGCCATCCAGGCGCTCGAGACGGCCATCGCCGACATCTCCGCGCGCAGCCAGGACGCCACCACCCAGGCCGCCGAGGCGGGCGGCACGGCCCGCGAGGGGGTGAGTGTGGCCAAGGAAAGCATCGAGGGGATGGAACGCCTCCACGCCCGTGCCCGCAGCGTCACCGAGCTGGTCGATCGGCTGGGCGAAAGCTCACAGGAGGTGGGGGCCATCGTCTCGGTGATCAAGGAGATCGCCGACCAGACCAATCTGCTTGCCCTCAACGCGGCCATCGAGGCGGCCCGCGCCGGCGAACAGGGCCGCGGTTTTGCGGTGGTGGCGGACGAGGTCAGGAAGCTGGCGGAAAAGACCGCTCAGGCCACTACGAAAATCAGCCAGATGATCAATGCCATCCAGTCGGTGACCGGTCAGGCCATCGACGCCATCGGCCAGGGCATGACCGAGGCGGAATCCGGCAAGGGGCATGTGCGCCGTGTCGGCGAGGCCTTAGAGCGCATCATCCAGGCCATCGACCGGGTCGTTGTCGTAGTGGGCGACATCGCCCAGGCTACCGCGTCACAGAAGTCAGCGCTACAGAATATGCGCGAGAACATCGCCGTCATCGAGGGTCTGAATGCCCAGACCCTCGCGGATACAGAGCAGTGGGTAGGCATGACCGAAAACCTGATGAGACAAGCCAATTCACTGGACGAAGCGATGAAGTCCTTCAAGCTCGCCTGATCACCCTGCCCCTACCCGGAGCGGGCTGGCGGGAGATGTACGCCCCTGCCCCAAGTCGGCATAGGCCTGTGCTTCACACCCGGCATGCCAGCGGGTGTCGCGCTATCGATCCGTGTAAAATTATGGTTACAATGATCCAGTTATCTTTGTAACGACGAGAAAAGGAAGACCCCATGCGTACTCTGCCCCTGGTATTCGCCCTGGCAGCCCTGCCCGTGGTCACCCCGCTGCATGCGGAGGACCTCCTCGCGAAATACAAGTGCAACAGCTGCCATGACGCCAAGGCCAAGAAGATCGGTCCGCCCTACAAAGACATGGCCACCAAGATCACGGAAGCGGACATGAAGACCGCGCTGGAAAAGGGGGTGAAGGGCAAGTGGGGCAAGGCCGCCATGCCACCGCAGCCCAAGGCCGTTGCCGATGCGGCGGCGCTGACCAAGGCCGTCCTGGCGCATAAGTGATATGAGCGCGCCGGTGCTGCTCAGCGCCGGCGCTGATAGCGCACGAAATGGTAATCCAGCCCCTCGGGGCTGGCGTGCGTCTCCCGCGCCACCTCCGCCCACAGTTCGAGATCGATCTCCGGAAAGCGCGCATCCCCCTCGTATTCGCGCTGGATCTCGGTGAGATACAAGCGATCGGCTAAAGCCAGAGCCTGGGCGTAGAGCTTTGCACCGCCAACGACGTACACCTCCGGATCATCGCCGCAAAGTGCAATGGCCTCGTGCAGGCCTTGCGCCGTTAGGCATCCTGGCGCGTCATAGCGGCTGTCGCGGGTGAGGACCACCGTCACCCGCCCGGGTAGTGCCCGACCGATGGATTCGAAGGTCTTGCGGCCCATGAGGATGTGATGCCCCATGGTGAGCCGCTTGAAGTGCTGTAGGTCCTCAGGCAGGTGCCAGGGCAGGCGATTCGCAATACCGATGACCCTGTTGCGCGCCATGGCGGCGATGATGGACAACATGCGCCCCTGACCCCTCACGCCTTTCCCCTTGCGCGCATCATACCGCCACCGGCGCCTTGATGGCAGGGTGGGGGTCGTAGCCTTCCAGGGTGAAGTCCTCGTAGCGAAAGGCGAACAGATCCCGGACCTCGGGGTTGATGTGCATAGTGGGCAGGGGTCGCGGCTCGCGGGAGAGTTGCAGCTGGACCTGATCCAGGTGATTGAGGTAGATGTGCGCATCCCCCAGGGTGTGGATGAACTCCCCCGGTTTCAGACCCGTGACCTGGGCGATCATGAGGGTAAGCAGGGCATAGGAGGCGATGTTGAAGGGCACGCCCAGGAAGACGTCGGCACTGCGTTGATAGAGCTGGCAGGACAGCCGCCCCTCGGCGACGTAGAACTGGAAGAGGGCATGACAGGGCGGCAGGCGCATCTTGTCCAGTTCGCCCACGTTCCAGGCCGAGACGATGATGCGTCGGGAGTCCGGATTGTTGCGGATTTGCTCCAGCACGCCGGCGATCTGGTCGATATGGCGGCCGTCCGCTGCCGGCCAGGAGCGCCACTGATAACCGTAGATCGGCCCCAGGTCACCGTGCTCGTCCGCCCATTCATCCCAAATCGTGACGCCGTTGGCCTTGAGGTAGGCGATGTTGGTGTCGCCGCGCAAAAACCACAGCAGCTCGTGGATGATGGACTTGAGGTGCACCTTCTTGGTGGTGACCAGGGGAAAGCCCGCCTGCAGGTCGAAGCGCATCTGGTAGCCGAACACCGATATCGTGCCGGTGCCGGTGCGGTCCTTTTTACGCACCCCGTGTGCCAGTATGTGACGCAGCAGGTCGTGATATTGGCGCATGCGTCTTATGCCTCCTTGAAGAGGTGCTGATAGACCAGGTTCATGATCACCAGCCGCTGGGTCGGTGTGAGTTCGCCGAATTCTACCCCGGTGACCTTGACACGCCTGCCCTTGTCATCCGTTTCCTCCCGCTGCGAACGCACGAAGGCCGGCGCGGTGACGATCTCCTCCACCCCATCTAGCTTGGCCTTGAAGCTGATGAAGACGCGACCATCTCGCTCGCCGAAATGATTGGGGGCGTGGATCCTGGTCCCGCCGAGGCTCAGATCGACGATACGGCCGGAGGCCATGAGCCGGCCGCCCTCCTCCTCGTGGATGGCGATGATGATGTCCACCGGCGCGCGCGGCGCCTTGCGCAGCCGCACAGCCCGCACGCTGTGGGGATAGGTCAGGTGTAGATAAGGATAAGGTGTCAGGCAGACCTTCTGCACCCGCGTGTTGAAACTGCAAACGCTGACACCCGAAAAGGCACGCACCAGATAGCACTGACCCTCATGCACGTAGATCAGCTTGTCGCCTTGCACCGGGTGGCTCACCAGCACGCTCCTGCCCCGCACAAGCCCGATGAAACGCACGTTATGGCGCTCGCCAGCGCCTTCCTGTTCCTGCAGTTGTATGGTCTCGCCTGGATCCAGACGAATCTGCTCCAGACCAAGCTCATGGCTGTGCTCTTCCGCACCCGAGAACGCTTCCATACTGCTCTCGCCGTGCTGGGGCGCGGCTTGAGACGGATGGCCCTGCCGGTAGAGTCCTTTCTCCGTCAGGGTATCGAGCTGGTGCTGGCTGGTGACCGTCACGCCGCGATTAAGCAGCAGCACCCCGCTCGCATCATAGACGGCCCAGGGCAAGGGTTTGCCCAGGACGATGTCCGCCTTGCGCACGGGAATCAGATCGTCACTCATGACCTCTCGCATTGTCAGATACGGCAACCTCACACAATAAACGCGTCAGCATGCTCATGTCGGTGGCATAGACATCGGCAAAGGCGATATGGAAATCGGCACCTTCCTGGAGCATCTTTAGCCAGCGCAGGAAGGCATCGGGATCATGGTCCCGCAGCAGCGCCAGCATGCGCCAGGATTGGCGGTAGAATAGACTAATGTCGAGTCCGAAATCAGCCGCCCGATGCCGTCGACCCGGCACGTCCCGACGGCTGAAGTCCACCGCCCTACCCGCCCGCCATGCGTCACAAGCGGCCTGATCGGTGCCAAGTTCGGCGCCAGCGCCTTCGGCGACCAGGGTGGCCAGCCCCTCATGAAACCAGACCGGGATCCATGGGGAATAGTGGCCCAGGCGCTGTCCCAAGTGCAAATGCGACAACTCATGTGCCAGGATACCTGGCAGCCGGTGCGCTTCGGGGCCATGCAGCCTGGGGGACAGGATCAAGCGGTTGTCCGGCACCACAGCGGCGGTGAGCCCCGGCGTCTGCACCAGTCGCGTAAAACAGGCTGACGTGGCACACACGTAGACCTTCGGCGGGGCAAGGAAGGGAAGTCCGTGCTGGCGCTCGACTCGGGATATGGCCAGATTAAGCTCGCTTACCACCCTGTCCGCATAGGACTCCGCGCCAGGCTCCAGCCAGACCCGCTTGTCAGCGGCATGGGGGACGAAACCCATGGCCTGCATGTCCGCATGCCTAAGTCCGGGCGCGGCGCATCCGGTCAGGAGCAAGAGCCCTAGGGCGAGGAGAACACCTCGGTCAATGCGTGCCAAGCCGCGCGAGTTCATCTAGGATGTCGAGATTAGGCTGCGCCAAAGGGAACCCATGCCCCGGGATAGCAGGTCGGCATTGCGCTCACCGTCGATGAGACGTCGCAGATCCCGCCCAGCCGTCCCGTGTCGCCGCCGACACGCACCATCTGCTCGGCCATGCTGGCCAATGCGCTCAAGGCCTGCACGTCGCCGCGTGCCGCAGCCGAGATCATCGCCGCAAGCCCTGGTGCCGCCGTCGTGGGGTCCGCCCTGTGCCTGCAGCGGCGGCAGACTGGCCGGATTGGCTATGCCCGCCAGTATGGCCTCGGTGATCACCCGGTCCTCATCGTCCAGACCGAGGAGCACGAAGCGGTCCCGCCTGCCCGCCAGGATCGCGCGTATCGCACCCACGAGCCTGCCCAAGCCCTGGGCCTTGGCCGCCTCGAGCATGGACGCGAGCTGCTCATGCGGCGCCGGATTCAGGCAGTCCTGCACCACCCCATGGATGAGGGGCGCATGGGCACGCAGGTTCTGTTCGTTAGGGAAGGTCTGCACAACCTGCTGCGCGAACGGATCGCTGCGTTGCGCGGT
>DAITOH010000032.1:0-11872 GCA_036834225.1 Thiobacillaceae bacterium
CCATCGACGCCCTGCGTTACGAGTGAGGCCGCGCATGGACTCGGGAGCCGTGCAGAGGCTAAAGGTCCCGGCTAGCGGAAAAACCCCTTGTCCAGCAGCTCTATGGTCAGGTGCCGATAGTTTCGCGCGCCGGGGCTGTCGCCGGCGTAGGCGAAGATGTCCATGCCGTGCGCCGGGCTTTCGGCCAGCGCGGGGTCATCGGGGATACGGGTCTCGCACAGGATCTCGCCGTAGCGCTGCCTCAGGTTGGCGAGGGCCTCGCGGCACTGGGAGCGGGATTCGTCGTAGCGGGTGAGCACCACGCGGCGCTCGATACGGCGCTGCAGGGGCTGCTCCAGCACCTTGAGCGCGATCTCCAGGCGGTTGAGGCCCTGTAGGGTGAGGAAGTCGGAGGTGACCGGGATCAGCACCCGGTCGGCGGCGAACAGGGCGTTGAGCGAGAGCACACCCAGGGCCGGGGCGCAGTCGATGAGGACCGGGCTTACGCCGAAGACGCCGGTATCGCGCAGGCCCTTTCTGAGCCGCCCTGCCACCCCGGGCGTGCCGCCGAGCAGGGCGTCGATCTTGGACAGGTCCGGGTGGCCCGGAATCAAACGCACACCGCCGGCGACGCGCCGAACCATGCCCTCCAGGGGCAGACCCGAGCGGAAGAAGCCCGACATGCAGGCCTCGGAGGGCACGCCGCGCACGCCCAGGGCCAGACTCACGTGCGCCTGTGGATCGAGGTCGAGGATGACGGGCTGGCGATCGAGCATGGCCAGCCCTGCGGCCACGTTCAGCGTGGTCGTGGTCTTGCCCACACCCCCTTTCAGGTTGAAGACCGCGATGACCGCCATGCTTACTCCACCGTCACCGACTTGGCCAGGTTGCGCGGCTGGTCGACATCGGTGCCCTTGAGCACCGCGACGTGATAGGCCAATAGCTGCAGCGGCACGCTGTAGGTGATGGGCGCTGTGGACGGATGGATGTCGGAGAGGGTGAGGTTCTGGAAGCGGTCCAGCACGATGCGCACCTCCTTGTCGCTAAACAGAAAGAGCTCGCCGCCGCGGGCGCGCACCTCCTGCAGGTTAGACAGCACCTTGTCGAGCAGCGGGTCCTTGGGCAGGGCGCAGACCACCGGCATCTCCGCGTCCACCAGGGCGAGCGGACCATGCTTGAGCTCCCCGGCGGGATAGGCCTCGGCATGGATGTAGGAGATCTCCTTCATCTTCAGCGCGCCCTCCAGGGCGATGGGATAGAAACAGCCGCGGCCGAGGAACAGGGCATTCTTGCGGTTGGCGAAGGCATTGGCCATGGCGCTGATGGCGTCGTTCAACTCTAGCACCACCTCGACCTGGCGCGGCAGGGCGGAGAGCTCGTTGACCAGCGCCTCCTCCCGCTCGCGTGTGAGGCCGCGGCGGCGGGCGAGCGCCAGGGTGAGCAGGCGCAGCGCCGTCAGTTGCGTCGTGAAGGCCTTGGTCGAGGCCACCCCGATCTCCGGGCCGGCGCGGGTCATGAGCGCCACGTCGGATTCGCGCGTGAGCGAGGATTCCGGCACGTTGCAGATGGTCATGGAGCCGATGTAGCCCATGCTGCGGCTGCCGCGCAGCGCCGCCAGGGTGTCCGCCGTCTCGCCGGACTGGGAGATGGACAGGAACAGCGTGCCCGGCGGCACCACCACCCGACGGTAGCGGTATTCGCTCGCCACCTCCACCGCGCAGGGCACGCCCACCTCCTCCAGCCAGTACTTGGCCACCATGCCGGCGTGGTAGCTGGTGCCGCAGGCAATGATGTGCACGCCCTGGGTGCGATCGAAGAGGTCTTTGGCTTCAAAGCCGAAGCTCTCCTCCAGCAGCCGGCCCTTGTGGATGCGACCTTCCAGGGTCTCGCTGATCACTGCCGGCTGCTCGAAGATCTCCTTGAGCATGTAGTGGCGGTAGGGGCCCTTGTCGGCGGTGGCAGCCGACAGCTGCGAGATGCGCTCGGGGCGCTCGACCGGACGGCCCTCGGCATCGTAGACGTTCACCCCGGTGCGGCTCACCTCGGCCACGTCACCCTCGTTAAGAAAGACGAAGCGCTGGGTCACCGGCAGCAGGGCGTAGACATCGGAGGCGATGAAGTTCTCCCCCCGGCCCAAGCCGATCACCAGCGGACTGCCGGCACGGGCCACTACCATGCGCTCCGGGTCCCTGGGGCTCACCACGGCCAGGGCATAGGCGCCGACTAAGCGCCGAACCGCCTGCTGCACCGTGCGCAACAGGTCGGTCTCGGTTTCCATAATGCTGGCCAGCAAGTGAGCGATCACTTCGGTATCGGTGTCCGAGGTGAAGTGATAGCCGTGCGCCTTCAGCTCCTCGCGCAGTTCGCTGTGGTTTTCGATGATGCCATTGTGGACGATGGCCACCTTCTCACCGCTCATGTGCGGATGGGCGTTGCGCTCGGCCGGCATGCCGTGCGTGGCCCAGCGGGTGTGGGCGATACCCAGGGCGCCGGCGATGGGTCGCTCCTGCAGCAGTTCGCGCAGCCGCGCCACCTTGCCCACGGCGCGGATGCGCTCCAGCCGGCCGTCGTCCAGGCGCACGGCAAGACCCGCAGAGTCATAGCCGCGGTATTCCAGGCGCTGCAGGCCCTCCATGAGGATGGGCACGACGTTGCGTTGGGCGATGGCGCCGACGATTCCGCACATATCAGAACTCCGCTTGGGGTGAGGGGGTGAGAAGGCGCGCCTGAGGAATGAGTCGAGAAGTGTATGCAACCCCGGTCTCAAATGTGTGAGTACACACTCTCATCGCATGCCTTATTTCGCTGAACTTAGGCCTCTAGTCCCGGCACACCTCACCCCTCACCCTCAGGCACCTTCTTCGGCCGCTGCCAGCCGGTGATGGTGGTCTGGCGCACACGTGAGAGGGTGAGCTTGCCGGCGGGGGCATCGCGGGTCAGGGTGGTTCCAGCACCAAGGGTCGCGCCGCGGCCGACGGTCACCGGGGCCACCAGCTGAGTGTCGGAACCGATGAAGGCCTCGTCCTCGATCACCGTGCGGTGTTTGTTGGCCCCGTCGTAGTTGCAGGTGATGGTGCCGGCGCCGATGTTGACCTTGCGCCCGACGTAGGCGTCGCCGACGTAGGACAGGTGGTTGATCTTGGAATTGAAGCCGACCTGGCTGTTCTTCACCTCGACGAAGTTGCCGATGTGGGTCTCGGCGTCCAGATCGGTGCCGGGGCGCAGCCGTGCGTAGGGTCCGATGCGGGCCTGTGTGCCGATCCGGGCCCCCTCGATGTGGCAGAACGGCAGGATCTCCGCCCCGACCGAGACCTCGGTGTCCTTGAGCACTGAGTAAGCGCCCACTTTCACCTTATCGCCCAGCACCACCTTTCCTTCGAAGATGCAGCCAACGTCGATGAGGACGTCCCGACCGCAGGCGAGCTCGCCGCGCACATCCAGCCGGGCGGGATCGATCAGCGTCACGCCCTGGGTCATGAGGGCACGGGCGAGGTTCATCTGGTGCACTCGCTCCAGCTCGGCCAGCTGCTGGCGGCTGTTGACGCCCAGCACCTCCCATTCGGCCGCTGGGTGGCAGGGAAGTATGCGCTCACCTTCGGTCGCCGCCATGGCGATCACGTCGGTCAGGTAATACTCGCCCTGGGCATTGTCATTGGTCAGCCGTGCGATCCAGCCACCGAGCTTGCCGGCCGGCAGGCAGAGGATGCCGGTGTTGACCTCGTCGATGGCCAGCTCCTCGGCGCTGGCATCCTTGTGCTCGACGATGCGTTCGACCTGGCCTTTGCCGTTACGCACGATGCGGCCGTAACCGGCGGGGTTGGCAAGCCGCACGGTGAGCAGGGCGAGCGCCCCCTCGCGGGCGAGCATGACCATCTCCTGCAGGGTCTCCGGGCGGATGAGGGGAACATCGCCGTAGAGGATGAGCACCACGGCATCGGGCTGCAGATGCGGCAGCGCCTGCTGCACGGCGTGTCCCGTGCCTAGTTGGGGCTCCTGGCGCACCCACAGCAGGTCGGCGCGACCGATCGCGGTCGGCAGCCGCTCCCCGCCATGGCCGTAGACCACACAGATGCGTTCAGGCCGCAGGGCATCGGCGGCGGCCAAAACGTGCGCGAGCAGGGGTCGGCCCGCCAGGGGGTGCAGCACCTTGGGCAGATCGGACTGCATGCGTGTGCCGCGCCCGGCGGCGAGGACGACGATGTTCAGCGTAGGGGACATAGGCGGCTCATAGGTTAGCGTGAAAGTCGCGCAGCCGGCTCACAACGCGCCCCTCCCCCTCGGGGGGAGAGGGACCGTTCATGGCCCTCGCCTGCGTCTTTCATCCGCAGGGCTGGCCACTGGGCCATGAGCGGTTCACCTGGCAAGTATAACGGCATCAGGTGGACACCCTTAAGCGGCCAGACTTTAAGGCGCGTACTGCCACTTAAGCCGCAGTCGCGGCCCTGATCAGCGCCCCTTCATGCGCAGCTTCTGGATGGCGGACAGTTGGGCGCAGGCCTCGGCCAGTACGACCTGGGCCTTGGCGTAATCCATGGCGGAGCTGCGGTCCTTCAACGCCTCCTCGGCCTGGCGCTTGGCTTCGAGCGCCCGCGCCTCGTCGAGGTCGGCGCCGCGGATGGCGGTGTCGGACAGGATGGTCACCACGCCGGGTTGCACCTCCAGGATGCCGCCGGAGACGAAGATCAGGTCCTCCTCGTCGCGGTCCGGCGCCTTGATGCGCACCGAGCCGGGCTTGATGCGTGTGAGTAAGGGGGCGTGACGCGGATAGATGCCCACCTCGCCCATCTCCGCCGGCACGACGACAAACTCCGCCAGCCCCGAGTAGATCACCGCCTCGGCGCTCACGATGTCCACATGGAGGGTCATTGCCATGATGGCGCTTCCTTATTGAATCGTTTTCGCCTTCTCGACCGCCTCGTCGATGGTGCCCACCATGTAGAAGGCCTGCTCGGGCAGGTGGTCGTACTCGCCGGCGACAATGGCCTTGAAGCCGGCGATGGTGTCCTTGAGGCTGACGTACTTGCCGGGGGTGCCGGTGAAGGCCTCGGCCACGAAGAAGGGCTGCGACAGGAAGCGCTGGATCTTGCGCGCGCGGGCGACGATCAGCTTGTCGTCGGGCGAGAGCTCGTCCATGCCCAGGATGGCGATGATGTCGCGCAGCTCCTTGTAGCGCTGTAGGGTGGCCTGTACCGAGCGGGCGACGCTGTAGTGCTCCTCGCCGATGACCAGCGGGTCGAGGATGCGGCTGGTGGAGTCGAGCGGGTCCACGGCCGGGTAGATGCCCAGCTCGGCGACCTGACGCGAGAGCACCAGGGTGGCGTCCAGGTGGGCGAAGGTGGTAGCGGGCGACGGGTCCGTGAGGTCGTCCGCCGGCACATACACCGCCTGGAAGGAAGTGATGGAGCCCACGCGCGTGGAGGTGATGCGCTCCTGCAGCGCCCCCATCTCGGAGGCCAGCGTGGGCTGGTAGCCCACGGCGGAAGGCATGCGGCCCAGCAGTGCCGAGACCTCGGTGCCGGCCAGGGTGTAGCGGTAGATGTTGTCGATGAACAGCAGCACGTCGCGGCCTTCGTCGCGGAAGAATTCGGCCATGGTAAGGCCGGTCAGCGCAACGCGCAGGCGGTTGCCAGGCGGCTCGTTCATCTGGCCGTAGACCAGGGCCACCTTGTCCAGCACGCCGCTTTCCCTCATCTCGTGGTAGAAGTCGTTGCCCTCGCGGGTGCGCTCGCCCACGCCGGCGAACACGGAGTAGCCCGAGTGCTCGACGGCGATGTTGCGGATCAGCTCCATCAATGTCACGGTCTTGCCCACGCCGGCGCCGCCGAACAGACCCACCTTGCCGCCCTTGGCGATGGGCATGATCAGATCGATGACCTTGATGCCGGTCTCCAGCACCTCCACGGCGGCGGCCTGATCGACAAACGAGGGTGCCTTGCGGTGGATGGGCAGGTAGTTTTCGGATTCCACCGGGCCGGCCTCGTCCACGGGTTCGCCCAGCACGTTCATGATGCGCCCCAAGGTCGGCTTGCCCACCGGCACCAGGATGGGGTTGCCGGTGTTCCTGACGGTCATGCCGCGCTTAAGCCCGTCGGTGGAGCCCAAGGCGATGGTGCGCACGACGCCGTCGCCGAGCTGCTGCTGCACCTCGAAGGTGAGCTTGGGGTCATCGAGCTTGATGGCGTCATAGACCTTGGGCATACCCTCGCGGGGGAATTGCATATCCACCACCGCGCCGATGATCTGTACGATTTTTCCTTCGGTCATCGCTTCGTTTCCTAGCATGTTTGAATTCCGTATAGTCCTGGCTCAGACGGCGGATGCACCGGCCACGATCTCGGCGAGCTCCTGGGTGATGGCCGCCTGACGGGTCTTGTTGTAGACCAGCTTGAGTTCCTCGATCACGTTCTTGGCGTTATCCGACGCGGCCTTCATCGCCACCATGCGCGCCGACTGCTCACATGCCATGTTCTCCGACACGGCCTGGTAGATCAGGGCCTCGATGTAGCGGGTCATCAGCGCATCCACCACGGGCTTGGCCTCGGGCTCGTAGATGTAATCCCAGTGTTCCTCCCGCTTTTCGAAAGCAGCCTCGGGCGTGAGCGGCAGCAGCTGGCTGAAGGTGGGTTCCTGCTTCATGGTGTTGATGAAGCGGCTGTAGATGATGTACAGGGCATCGATGTTGCCGGCCCGATAGGCGTTGAGCATGACCTGCACCGGGCCGATGAGCTTCTCCACATGTGGGGTGTCGCCCAGGCCGGTGAGGTGCGAGACGATGTTCGCACCCATCCGCTGCATGAAACCGAAGCCCTTGTTGCCGATGACCGTGACGTCGCAGTCTATGCCCTGCGACTGCCAGGCCTTCATCTTGCTGATGGCCAGACGCAGGGCATTGGTGTTGAGGCCGCCACACAGGCCCTTGTCGGTGGTGACCACGATGAGCCCGACCCGCCGGATGGGGTCGCGGGCGATGGTGTAGGGGTGCTTGTACTCGGAATGGGCCTGACTGAAGTGGGCCACCACACGTCTGATCTTCTCGGCATAGGGGCGGGCCGCCTTCATACGGTCCTGCGCCTTGCGCATCTTCGAGGCGGCCACCATCTCCATAGCCTTGGTGATCTTGCGCGTGTTCTCCACGCTCTTAATCTTGGTGCGGATCTCTTTGCCGGCTGCCATGTTCGGGCCCGTCAGTAAGCGGCACTGGCCTTGAAGTCCTCGATGGCGGCCGCCAGTTCGCGTTCAGTGTCGTCGTCCAGGTCCTTGGTCGCCTCGATCTTGTCCATGACGGCCTTGTACTTGGTGTGCATGTGCGAGATTAAGGCCGCCTCGAAGGCGAGCGCGCGCTTGACTTCCACGTCGTCCAGATAGCCGCGGTTGACGGCGAACAGGGTCACCGCCATCTCGGCCACGGTCATGGGCGAATACTGGCCCTGTTTCATGAGTTCGGTGACCATCTTGCCGCGCTCAAGCTGCTTGCGCGTGACCTCGTCCAAGTCGGAAGCGAACTGGGCGAAGGCGGCTAGTTCACGGTATTGGGCCAGGGCCAGGCGCACACCGCCGCCCAGCTTCTTGATGACCTTGGTCTGGGCCGCGCCGCCGACCCGTGACACCGAAAGCCCTGCGTTGATGGCGGGGCGGATGCCGGCGTTGAACAGGTCGGTCTCCAGGAAGATCTGGCCATCGGTGATGGAGATCACGTTAGTTGGCACGAAGGCAGACACGTCGCCGGCCTGGGTCTCGATCACCGGCAGGGCGGTGAGCGATCCGCTCCGGCCCTTGACCTCGCCGTTCGTCTTCTTCTCGACGAAATTGGCATTGACACGTGCCGCCCGCTCCAGCAGGCGCGAGTGCAGGTAGAACACGTCGCCGGGGTAGGCCTCACGGCCGGGGGGACGGCGTAGCAGGAGCGAGATCTGGCGATAGGCCCAGGCTTGCTTGGTCAGATCGTCGTAGACGATGAGCGCGTCCTGGCCGCGGTCGCGGAAGTACTCGCCCATGCTGCAGCCGGCGTACGGGGCGATGAACTGCATGGCCGCTGGGTCGGAGGAGTTGGCCGCCACCACGATGGTGTGTTCCATGGCGCCGTGCTCCTCGAGCTTGCGCACCACGTTGGCCACCGAAGAGGTCTTCTGCCCCACGGCGACGTAGATGCAGACTACGCCGGTGCCCTTCTGGTTGATGATGGTGTCGATGGCCAGCGCCGTCTTGCCGGTCTGACGGTCGCCGATGATCAGCTCGCGCTGGCCGCGGCCGATGGGCACCATGGCGTCGATCGCCTTGAGGCCCGTCTGCAAGGGTTGCGAGACCGACTGGCGGTCGATCACGCCCGGGGCGATCTTCTCGATGGGCGAGGTCTCGCTGCACTGGATGGGACCCTTGCCGTCGATGGGCCGGCCCAAGGCGTCCACCACACGGCCCTTGAGGGCTTCTCCTACCGGCACCTCGAGGATGCGCCCGGTGCACTTGACCGTATCGCCCTCGGTGATGTGCTCGTATTCGCCCAGCACCACCGCGCCGACGGAATCGCGCTCAAGGTTGAGCGCCATGCCAAAGGTGTTGCCCGGGAACTCCAGCATCTCGCCCTGCATGACCTCGGCAAGTCCATGTATGCGCACGATGCCGTCGGTGACGGAGACCACGGTCCCCTGGGTGCGCAGCTCGGAAGCCGTCTCCAGGCCCTGGATCTTGCTCTTAATCAGCTCGCTGATTTCGGAAGGATTGAGTTGCATAAGCACTCCAAAGACGCTTGATTAAGCTGTGAGGCTGGCGGCGAGCTCGGCAAGCTTGCCGCGCACCGATGCATCCAGCACCTTGTCGCCGACGTGGATGACGACGCCGCCGATTAGGGCGGGGTCCACCTCCTGGGTGGCGGTGACCTTGTGTCCGAAACGGGCCTCCAGTCTGGCGACCAGGGTTGCCATGTGGGCGGGGCTGAGCTCGTAGGCACTGACGATGCGCGCCTTCAGCACCCCCTCCTCGGCCGCCTTCATCTCCTCGAACAGACGGGCGATTTCAGGCAGGGCGGCGAGGCGGTCGTTCTCTACCAGCAGGCGGACGAGATTGATGCCTTCCGGCGTGAGCTTGTCACCACACACGGCCAGGAGCACCCCGGTGAGTTGCTCCCCGCTCACGTCGGGGTGTTCCGCCAGGGCGCGGATCTGCCCGTCAGCGGCCACGCTAGCAAGCAACGCCAGCATGTCGGACCAGGCGGACCAGGACTTGCCCGCCTTGGCCAGACGGGCGACGGCCTCGGCATAGGGGCGGGCCAGGGTGGTCAGTTCGGCCATGGTCAGATCTCTTTGCTGATAGCTTCCAGCAAGTCGGCATGGACCTTGGCGTCCACCTCGCGGCGCAACACCTTCTCGGCACCGGCCACCACCAGGGCGGCGACCTGACTGCGCAGCTGCTCGCGAGCGAGATGCACCGCCCGCTCGATCTCGGCCTGTGCGGCGGCGAGTTGCCGCTCACCCTCCACCTTGGCAGCCATCTTGGCCTCCTCGATGATCTGGGCGGCGCGCTTTTCCGCCTGGGCGATGATCTCCGCGGCCTTCACCTTAGATTCGCGCAGGGTTTCGGTCGCCCGCTTGGCCGCCAGCTCCTGCTCGAGCTTGCCGCGCTCGGCGGCGGCCAGTCCGTCGGCGATCGTCTTGCGACGCTCCTCCAGGGCATGCACGATGTGCGGCCAGATGAACTTCATGCAGAACCACACGAAGACCGCAAAGGTGATGGACTGCCCGATCAGGGTCAAATTGATGTTCATAGCCGGAACCTCTTGCCGGTTGCGCGGAAATCGACTCAGGCCGCCACCGCGAAGAGGACGTACAGGCTTATACCGACGGCGATCATCGGCACGGCGTCGACCAGGCCCATGACGATGAAGAACTGGGTGCGCAGCATGGGAATGAGCTCGGGCTGGCGGGCCGCGCCTTCCAGGAAGCGACCGCCGAGGATGCCGATGCCCACCGAGGCACCCAAGGCGCCCAGACCCATCATGAGCGCGCCGGCAATGTAGAGCAGAGCTTGGGACATTTCCATTTGGAGTTCTCCTATGTCAAAGGTCGGGATATGGAAGATCGATTATCCTTGATTCCTCGGTTGAACACGTCCGAAGGCGCGGCTCAAGCGGGTGCTGGCGCGACCAGCCCGCAGGGCGCAGGACAGGGCGCAGCGCTGGTCCCGAGCGTAGCGAGGGATGGGCCGCAGGCCCACAAGCGACGACGCCGCAGGGGCGACCGCGTAGGGCGGAGCAGGGGCCCCTTTGGGGATGCGACCCCGAAGCGGGATGCGGGCACCCTGCGCGCGGTCGCCGGCGGCCCCTCCGCTGTCCGATCCCCGCGCTCATGCGGGGCCCCTCGGACAACGCTCCGGGGTGCCCCCTGCAAGGAGGAGCGACCAGCCCGCAGGGCGCAGGACAGCGCGCAGCGCTGGTCCCGAGCGCAGCGAGGGATGGGCCGAAGGACCACACAACGCCAGGCACCCGCTTGAGACGCGCAAGCGGGCGTGTAGCGGGCTCACCCCAATGGTGGACGCGATCAAAGGCAAGTCGTCGAGCAATCATGTGCTTTCACGAAGGCAATAAAGCGGTCAACCGCGGAATCAAGGATCAATGGTGTTCCTGGTGCGCCATGTCCAGATAGACGATGGTGAGCATCATGAAGATGAAGGCCTGCAGGGTGATGATCAGCACGTGGAAGACCGCCCAGGCCCATTGCAGCACGCCGCCGGTGAGGAACATGACGGCCCCGCCCGAGAACATGAGCGCGATGAGGATGAAGATCATCTCGCCGGCATAGAGGTTGCCGAACAACCGCAGGGCCAGCGAAACGGGTTTGGCGATCAGGTTGACGCCCTCCAGCAGGAGGTTGGCCGGCATGCCCCACTTGCCGAAGGGCTGGAAGGCGAGCTCACCGAAGAAGCCGCCCACCCCCTTCATCTTGACGCTGTAATACAGGATCAGGATGAACACGCCGATGGCCATGCCGAAGGTGGCGTTGGGGTCCGTGGTCGGTACCAGCTTGAAATAGGGCAGGCCGAGCGCCCCCATCAGACCGGGTATCCAGTCGATGGGCACCAGGTCCATCAGATTGAGCAGGAAGATCCAGATGAAGATGGTCAGGGCCAGCGGGGCCACCAGGGGGTTGCGGCCACTGAAGGCGCCCCTGACACTGCTGTCGATGAATTCCACCACCCACTCGACGAAGTTCTGCAGCCCGCCTGGCACACCGGTGGTGGCCCGGACGGCCGCCTTGCGGAAGAGATAGAGGAAGAGCGCGCCGAGCAGGATAGACACGCCCAGGGTGTCGAGATGAATGGCCCAGAAGCCCATGGCCTTGGCCTCGGCGGCGCTGTGGGCCAGACCCCAGGTGCCGTCCGGGTGCTGGCCGAAGGTCAGATTCTGCAGGTGGTGCTTAATATACTCCGCCGAGGTATGCGCTTCGCCCGCCATTTCCAGTGAGCCCCCAATCACTTACACATCCGTACGGACCGCCGTCGCGATCACCCAGGCCAACAGTCCGACGACAAACCCGGCCAGCATCGGCGGAGCTTCGAGCTTCCATCCTCCCAGCCCGAGCGCCAGCCAGATACCGACCACAAAGAACCGCTCTAGACTGGAGCGATGGAACGATTTCAGGTGCCGGTCGGCATCGCAGTGGTAATCGCGCTCACCCTGCCGATGCCGCCAGACCAGCAATCCTGTGTTCGCCAACGCCGCAGCGCCCCCGTACAGGGCTGCCCAACCGTCGGCCGGCATCGACCACAGACCGATGCCCAGGGCCGTCAGCAGCACGACCAGGCCTTGTACGGCCGCCGGATAAAACATTAGTCGATAATGATATATGAATTAGGGAAGGTCTGCACGACCGTCGCGAGCGGGCGGAGCGCAAGGCGCACGAAG
>DAITOH010000033.1:0-11674 GCA_036834225.1 Thiobacillaceae bacterium
CCTGGGGTTTCCTACGCCCCATCGCGGGCCTGGTCACAACATGACCCTGTGGGCGAAGGTACGGATTTGCGGGCGGTGCTTGCGCTCGCGCCCAGTTGCCTCACCCGCTTAAAGAGGCAGACCGCGGCAGCGGCGGCAACGTTAAGATTGGCGGCGTCCAGACGCACGCCGTCAAGTCTGGCGCCCTTCAGATCGACCCCGGCCAGTGCTGCCCAGCGCTTGTCGCAACTTTGCCCGGTCACCTCGGGAGCGGCGGAGGCGAAACAGTCGGCCTGCGGGATTGAGCCTGGCCGCACTCGGCTTAGGCTGCCGGCTCTGTCCATACCAGACCGCACCGGTGGCTGCAACGAGCACCGTCAGCGCGATCAGGGCCTAACAATAGGTCAGCCGCCGCCGTACGAACTGCCATGTCTGCGCCTTGGTCTGCAGGTGATCCTGTCGCAGCGCGTGCAGGGCTGCAGGCTCGACTGCCCTCGATTCGGTCCTGTCGGGCGGGATCTGGCCTAGATCCATCCGCTCGTCCACCCGGCGCTAAGGATGGCCTGCACAACCTGCTGCGCGTACGGATCGCTGCGTTGCGCGGTGTTGGCTGATCGCTTCGTTTCACATCGGCTGCGCCGATGTGAGCCTACGCCGCAACTACGTTGTCGCTCCCCCGCCTATCTCATATGTAGCTCCGGCATAACCTGAAGGAGCCTTCGCTAGAGACTCGCCTCGCTCGTTTTCTCGCCGTGCGCCTTGCGCTCCGCCCGCTCGCTACGGTCGTGCAGACTTCCAGAGCAAAAAAAGCCCGATCGGTGTGATCGGGCTAAATCCACCAAAGGAGGAGGATGGAGGAGACAACACCATTACCGGAGGACCAGTGTCATAAACATTGTCTAATATTATTAACTGTTGTTCAACACAGACCGTGCAGCCTGACCCCTGGATCGAGCCTTAGCGTTGCCCATGCGCAACATGTAGTGATATTCAATATCCTTATTAGGGGTATTGCGGTTCTGCACCGGTAGTAGCCGACAAACCTCCATCTCGTCGACCTCACGCGGCCGTGTGATCGGGAGCGTATACCACCCGAACACTGTCCTGATTCAACAGCTGGCGCAGACCACCGAGCAGGGGATCGGCAAGCCGGACCCGCCATGCCTGACCGAGATCGATATCACAGGAGGCCTTGTCGTTGCTGTAGTGCAAGGTGACCGGACAGCCTGCCTCGTTCGTCCGGTAGGGTGACAACAGCGCTAGCAAACGTGCGGCGTCGGCTTTGCCGTTTAGCGTCAGGCTCAAACGTTTGGCGAAGCGCGTGCGTAACTGTTCCAGATCGAAGAGCTCGTCGGCCGTCACCCGCAGCCCCCCGGAGTAGCTGTCCTGACTCACCTTGCCCTGGATGACGAGGGTCTGGTCCTCGCGCAGGCGCTCGCGCTGCGAGTCGTAAAGTTCGCTGTATACGGCGACTTCGACCTGCGCCGTGCCATCATCCAGAAGCAGGAAGGCCATCTTCCCCCGGCGCGACATCTGAGTGCGCACGGCCATCACGGTACCGGCCATCAGCTGGGGCTGGGCCTGAACAGCAAGCTGGGCCAGGGGCCTGGGCACGATGGCCGACAATTCCTGACGATCGGCGTCGAACGGGTGGCCACTGCGGAAAAAGCCCAGTGCGGTCTTTTCTTGGACCAGGCGCTCCCTGAGCCCCCAGGCAGGGGCACTGACCAGCGGTGGCGGCGCCTGCACCGCGCTGTCGCCGAACAGACTGTCCTGGACGGCGTTGCGGGCGGCACGCTCGGCCCAATCCAAGGCGATCCCAACACTGTTGAGCAGGCTAGCACGATCCTCGCACAGACGATCGAAGGCCCCCGCCCGCACCAGCGCCTCGATGACCCGGCGATTGACGATGCGTCGGTCCACCCGCCTGCAGAAATCGAACAAATCGACAAAGGGCCCCTCCGCCTCGCGCGCCGCGACGATGGCGGCTATGGCGGACTCGCCGGTGCCCTTGATCGCTCCCAGACCATAGCGGATGCGCTTGTGATCCACCGGCACGAAACGATATTCGGACAGGTTGATATCCGGCCCCAGCACCTCCAAGCCGTTGGCCAGGGCATCCTTGTAGAACACCTGCACGGCGTCGGTGTCGTCCATGTCCGAGGACAGGGTGGCGGCCATAAAGGCGGCGGTATGGTGGGCCTTGAGCCACGCGGTCTGGTAGGAGATGACCGCGTAGGCCGCCGCGTGCGACTTGTTGAAGCCGTACTCGGCGAACTTCTCCATCAGGTCGAAAAGCTGCATGGCCAGCTTCTCGTCGTATCCCTTGCGCTTCGCACCTTCGCGGAAGATGTCGCGGTGCTTGGCCATTTCCTCGGGCTTTTTCTTGCCCATCGCCCGGCGCAGCAAATCAGCCCCGCCCAAGGTGTAGCCACCGATGATCTGCGAGATCTGCATGACCTGTTCCTGGTAGACGATCACCCCGTAGGTGGGCGCCAGACAGGCCTTAAGGTCGGGATGGAAATAGTCGATGGCCTGCATGCCCTTCTTGCGCAGGATGAAGTCGTCCACCATGCCGGATCCCAGGGGTCCGGGCCGGTAGAGGGCGAGCACGGCGATGATGTCCTCGATGCAGTCCGGTTCGAGTTTGACGAGCAGCTTCTTCATGCCCTCCGATTCCAGCTGGAATACGGCGGTGGTGTTGGCCTTCCTGAGGATGTCGTAGGTGGCCGGGTCGTCGAAGGACAGGGCCTCCAGTTTGACCTCGGCTGTCGGATCGAGGCGGCGGATGTATTGCAGCGCCAGATCGATGATGGTCAGGTTTCTGAGGCCCAAGAAGTCGAATTTGACCAGGCCGACCTTTTCGACGTCGTCCTTGTCCAGCTGGGAGACGACGGAATCCGAGCCCTCGGCGCAGTAGAGCGGGCAGAAATCGGTGAGCCGTCCGGGGGCGATCAACACCCCGCCGGCGTGCATGCCCACGTTGCGGGTGAGCCCCTCCAGCTTGCGTGCTAAGTCGATGAGTTCGCGGACCTCCTCCTCCTTCTCGTAACGTTCCTTAAGCTCGGGCACCTCCTCCAGGGCCTGGTCCAGGGTGACGTTCTTCCCGGGTGCGGAGGGGATCATCTTGGAGAGCTGGTCGCAGAAATTGTAGGACAGGTCGAGCACGCGCCCCACGTCCCTGACCACCGCGCGCGCTGCCATGGTGCCAAAGGTCGCGATCTGGGAGACGGCATCCGCGCCATACTTGTCGCGCACGTACTCAATCACCTTCCAGCGGTTGTCCTGGCAGAAATCGATGTCAAAGTCGGGCATGGAGACCCGTTCGGGGTTGAGGAAGCGCTCGAACAGCAGGCCGTAGCGCAGGGGGTCTAAGTCGGTGATGCCGATGGCATAGGCTACCAGTGAACCCGCACCGGACCCCCGGCCGGGACCGACCGGCACGCCGTTACGCTTCGCCCAGTTGATAAAGTCGGCAACGATCAGGAAATAACCCGAGAATCCCATCTGGATGATGGTCTTAAGCTCCAGCTCGAGTCGCTGCGCATATTCGGGCGCACGAGTGGCGCGCTCCTCTGGTTGCGGGAAGAGTTGGCCCAACCTGTCCTCGAGACCTTCCCGTGCCCGCTGACGCAGATAGTCATCCAGACCCATGCCCTCGGGCGTGGGAAAGAGGGGCAGTCTGCTCTTGCCCAACTCCAGGATCAGATTGCAGCGTCGGGCGATCTCCAGCGTGTTCTCCAGTGCCTCGGGCAGGTCGGCGAACAGCGCCGCCATCTCGGCCTGGCTCTTGAAATACTGTTCCTCGGTGAAGCGCCGGGGCCGTCTGCGATCGGCCAGGACATAGCCCTCGGCGATGCATACCCGCGCCTCGTGCGCCTTGAAGTCATCACGGTCGAGAAATTGCACCGGATGCGTCGCCACCACCGGCAATCCCAGCGTCTCGGCCAGGGCGACGGCCTCGCCGAGATGCAGCTCCGCTTCAGGGCTGCCGGTGCGCTGTATTTCCAGGTAATAGCGATCGGGAAAAAGCCTGGCCCACTGTTCAGCGAGGGTTCGCGCCGTGGGCCGGGCGTCGTTCATCAGCGCTGTGCCCACGTCCCCCCACTGTGCGCCGGACAGCGCGATCAGTCCCTGTGTACCGAGCGTCTGGAACCAGTCCTGCCGAATGATGGCACGACCCCGATGGACACCGCTCCGGTACGCACGTGTGAGCAGCTCGCACAACAGACGATAACCTTGCCTGTTCTGAACCAGGAGAAGCAAACGCGACGGCTTGTCCACGCGTTCCGGCGTGCTCACCCAGACATCGCATCCGATCAGGGGTTTGACGCCCAGCTTGCGCGCGGCCGAGTAGAACTTGACCATGCCGAAGACATTGGCAAGGTCCGTTAAGGCCAATGCCGGCATGGCGTCCTGCTTCGCCCGACGCAGGGCGTCGTCCAGCCGCAGGATGCCATCCTGGATGGAATACTCGCTATGCAGTCGCAGATGGACGTAACGGGGGGCGTTCATGCGGGATGACCCACAGGGCCGACATGGGACTGTGGGCGTTTGATTATAGCCGCAGGTCGGATGGAGCCCGCGGCCCCGTTTGGGCGCGACCGTAGGCCGTCACGCCGTGACGTCCGCCGGCCGCGAGCCTCAGTGCGCGTTGATCACGGCCCCGACGACCTCGGCCCCGGCCGCGGCGAGCATGTCCTTGATGGCGGCCACTTCGTTGAGGTGGGTGCGGTTTTTGCGCACCGAGATCAGGGCGCCACCGGCGTTGGCGCTGACTGTCTGGAAGTCGGCTGACTGTTGGGCCGGTGGGGTATCGATGAGGATCACGTCGTAATGGCGCGAAAGCTGGGCGATCAGATCCCCCAGGTTGCTACGGGCCAGCAGTTCGGTCGGATTCGGGGGCTGGGTGCCCGCTGTCAGGACGGACAGATCGACGACGAACTGGGGAATGCGTGTCAGTGCTGCCAGGGTCGCACGCTCTGCCAGAATGTCGGACAGTCCTGCCTTGTTGTCCAAGTTGAAATAGGTGTGTAACTGCGGGGTGCGCAGGTTGGCGTCAATCAACAGGGTACGCTTCCCCAGCTGGGAGAATACGACCCCCAGGTTGGCGGCGAGATAGCTTGTACCACCGTCCGGGATGCTACAGGTAATTTCACAAAACCGTAAAACTCACGGCATGCGCACCATGTATTGCATTCGAGGCATGCTCACAGCACGCTGGCGGCATAGTCGGCCAGACGCGATCGCTCGCTGCGCGCCAGAGTGACGTGACCACTGTGCGGCCAGCCCTTGAAGCGGTCGACCACGTAGGTCAGGCCGGAGCTGCCCTCGGTGAGGTAAGGGGTGTCGATCTGCGCGATGTTGCCCAGGCAGACCACCTTGGTACCCGGCCCGGCGCGGGTGATCAGCGTCTTCATCTGCTTTGGGGTGAGGTTCTGCGCCTCGTCGATGATGAGGAGCTTGTTGATGAAGGTGCGACCGCGCATGAAGTTGAGCGATTTCACCTTGATGCGCGAGCGGATGAGGTCCTGGGTCGCCGCCCGGCCCCATTCACCGGCCTCCTGATCGTTCATGCTGAGCACGTCCAGGTTGTCCTCCAGGGCGCCCATCCAGGGCGTCATCTTCTCCTCTTCGGTACCAGGCAGGAAGCCGATGTCCTCCCCCACCGGCACAGTCACCCGCGTCATGATGATCTCGCTGTAGCGCTTCTCTTCCAGGGTCTGGGTGAGCCCCGCTGCCAGGGTGAGCAGGGTCTTGCCGGTGCCGGCCTGGCCCAGCAGGGTGACGAAGTCGATGTCCGGATTCATCAGCATGTTCAGGGCGAAGTTCTGCTCGCGATTGCGCGCCGTGATGCCCCAGACGCTGTTCTTGTGATGGCTGTAGTCCTTGATGGTGACCAGCACCGCGGTGTTGCCGCTGATATCGGCCACCATGGCATTGAGCGGGCGTTCGCCCTCCTGGTAGACAAACTCGTTGACCAAGAGTGAGGGCACGAGGGGGCCGCTCAGCCGGTAGTAGACACGCCCATCCTTCTGCCAGGACTCCATGCCCTTGCCATGCGAGTCCCAGAAATCCGCCGGCAGTTCCCGCACCCCGGTGTAGAGGGTGTCGGTGTCCTCCAGCACCTTGTCGTTGTAATAGTCCTCCGCCGGTATGCCTAGCGCACGCGCCTTGATGCGCATGTTGATGTCCTTGGTCACCAGGATCACGGACCGGCCCGGGTATTTGCCCTTCAGGTAACCCACCACGCCCAGGATCTGGTTGTCGACCTTGCTGTAGGGCAGCACCGAGGTGATGTCACTGTCGATCGGGTGAGTCTGCAGCAGCAGCTTGCCGGTGGCTGCGTTGTGGCTGTATGGCCCCAGGTGTACGCCTTCGGAGATCTCGGACTCGCGTCCGCTTACCACCTCCTCGATGAAGCGGCTGGCCTGGCGGGCATTGCGCGCCACCTCGCTCATACCCTTCTTGTTGTGGTCCAGCTCCTCGAGCGTGGCCATGGGCAGGTAGATGTCGTGCTCCTGAAAGCGGTACAGGCAGGTTGGGTCGTGCAGCAGGACGTTGGTATCGAGGACGAACAGCTTGGTGTGGGTCTGGAGTCTGGGTTTGCGCGCCATCAGTAGCGTTAGGAGAAGGTGGGGATCATGAGGGGGTCAGGCGAGCGTGCGGACGAACTCGAGCACATCGCGGGCGTGGTTGGGCACCTTCACGGCGCGCCATTCCCGGGCAACCTTGCCGTCACGGTCGATGACGAAGGTGCTGCGCTCGATGCCACGCACCTTCTTGCCATACATGTTCTTCATCTTGAGGACACCATAGGCCTCGCAGACCTGCCCGTCCACGTCGGACAGCAGCTTAAAGGGCAGGTTGAGCTTGGCCTTGAAGGCCTCGTGTGAGGCGACACTGTCGCGCGAGATGCCGAAGATCTCGCAATCCAGCGCCTGAAACAGGTGGTACAGGTCGCGATAGTCCTGCCCCTCCGTGGTGCAGCCTGGGGTGTTGTCCTTGGGGTAGAAATACAACACCAGCGGTTTGCCGCGCAGGTCGGACAGACGCACGGGGTGACCGCCGGTGGCGGGCAGTTCGAAATCCGGAGCAAGTTGGCCTTGCATAGGTCATACCTCCCGTCGGCTTGAGGTGCTCGGCATTATCGACAAGCCTCCATAACCCAGCAAGAAAGCTTCCTCGTGACCGTAAAAGTCGCGATGCGACTTACTAAGCTCCTCTCCCCACGGGGGGCTAGTGGAGAGAGACCGTTCATGGCCACAGTCTGCGTCTGGGCAGGGACGGCATGAACGGTTACCCCGTGCGGGGTCTTGCTGACCACCCTGTATCGACTCAGGCCGGCGCCGCCTCTAAACCGGCCGGCTCGACCTCATCGCTTCACCACCTCCACCCGCAGCCCTGAAACGGCATTCGGCAGCTGTGTCGTCACCACCTCGTCACCGCGTTTGAGGCCGTCACTGCGGATGAGAAGCATGGGACGCTCGCCGGCCAGTTCGCCCAGCACACTCACCTGCACGGCCTGGATGCGGCCGGACTCCACCTTGTAGACCAGCCGCCCGCCGTGGAGGGCGGCATAGGGCACGGCCATCGCACCTTCCACTGCGGGGCGGGACAGGTGCAAGGTGAGCAGGCTGCCTACACGCAGCTGATTATGCCTTGTCGTGAGACGAAAGAACGCGTCGAGTCCGCGGGTATCCGCCGCACCCGACAGACGTGTGAGCTCAAGCCTCAGCGTCTCGCCTGCTAGGCGGGTGGTGGCCTCCAGGCTGCGGCCCCGGCTGACCTGGTCTAGGATCTCGTCCTGATACGGGGCCGGGACCTTGGCCCGCACCTCCAGTCCTGCATGAGGATAGAGGGTCATCAGGGTCTGACCGTTGCCGACCTGATCCCCCCGCGCCACCAGCAGCTCGGCCACAATCCCGTCGAAGGGCGCGATCACGCGGCTACGCATCAGCGCCAGCTCGGCCTGTTCTAGGTTGGCTCGAGCCTGATTCAGGCGTGAGCGCAACTGGGCCATGCGCGCCTGGTGATCCTCGATGGCCAGTTCGCGCGAACGCATGCTGATCTGCTGGCGGGCTAAGGTCTGCCGACTCTGGTCCACAGCCGCCTGGGAATAGAAGCCCTCCTCCCGCAACCGCTCGAAGCGAGCCACATCGGCGGCGGCATAATCGAGCAGACGCCTCTCCTGCTCGAGTTGATCGAGATCGGCGGCATGACGCATGCGCTCGCTTTCTATGGCCGCCATCAATTCGTCCACCTGGCCCCGAGCCTGGACGACCCGGGGTTCGAAGTCGCGGGGGTCTAACTCCAGCAGGAGCTGTCCGCGTCGCACCGACTGCCCCTCCAGCACGAGCACGCGGCTTACCCTTCCTACGCCGGGAGCTGCGGCACGGGTCAGTTCTGGGCTTTCCACCTTGCCGTACAGGGTGAGCTGCGGACTTAAGGCGGCGGGCGCCACGGTGATGGTTTCCACCCGCCAGACCTGTTCCGTGGGGGGGACGGGGGCCTGTTGCGGGCGACTGGCCTTCAGGGCAGCGAAACCGCCCACCGCCGCAGCCAGTATGACGACGGGAAACAGGACCTTCTTCTTGTTCATGGAATTCGGCTGGGATGCACGGCGCCTATGATCCCCTCCGCCCCACCGGATTGACAATGGTCAGTCCGCTGCCCAGACCGCAGTATAGCCGGCCAATCGCATGCAACCCGGCGACGGATCAAGTCGACCGCAAGACAGCGAAACGGACTTCCAGTCGTGGCGTTTGGGGCACAATGGCGACGGACCGGCTGGTCCATGTCCACCACGACTGATAGGAGACAGACCGAGATGCGCAAGACCCTGTTGACCCTAGCCCTGGCCACCCTGGGGCTGCCCGCGCTCGCCGATGAGGCACAGATGACCGAGAGCGCCCGCCAGACCGCGATGCAGCTAATCAAGCAGTTGGGTGGCGAATTGCAGAAGCAGATGAGCAGCGGCGGGCTCGAGTCCGCCATCTCCGTGTGCAGGGAGAAGGCCCCTGCCATCGCCAGCGAGATGTCTCGCAGCACCGGCTGGCGTGTGACCCGCGTCAGCCTGAAGACCCGCAATCCCCTCCTCGGCACGCCCGACGAGTGGGAGCAGGGGGCGCTCAAAATCCTGGAGCGGCGGCTCGCCGAGGGGGCCAAGCCGGAGACGCTGGAATACGCCCAGATCGTCGAGGAGCCTGCCGGCAAGGTCTACCGCTACTTGAAGGCGCTGCCGGTGCAACCGGTGTGCACCACCTGCCACGGCAGCGCGGAGAACATCCCGGATGGCGTCAAGGCCCGTCTGGCGGCGGAATATCCGCACGACAAGGCCACCGGTTACACCCCGGGGATGATCCGCGGCGGCATCTCCATCAAGCGGCCGCTATAACACCGGTCGCCGGGTTGGGGTCAGGGCCTACCCAGATCTGCCCTGCCTCCACCCGCAAGGGATAGGTGCCGATCGGACAGTCGGCCGGCTCGTTGAGCGGTCTGCCGGTGGCGAGATCGAAATAGCTGCCGTGCAGCGAGCACTTGATCGACCGGCCCTTGATGCAGCCGAAGTACAGGGAGTAGTCCTCGTGGCTGCACAACTCGTCCACGCAATACCAGCCATCATCCGTGCGACAGAGCAGCAGGTTGCGGCTGCCCACCTTGACCCGCTTCATCTGGCCTGGCGTCAGTTCGTCCTCCCGCGCCACGGGTACATAATCTCCGCTCATCACTTCACCCTCGCTAAGGCCCGCCCCGAATCAAGGGCGGCACGGGCCAGATCCGCCGCCTCCCTAAGACTGCCGGCACGGCCCAGGTGATGCAACACGAGCGCGGCACCGATGACCAGCGAATCGTAGGTGGCGCCCTTTTCACCGCCCAAAGCGGCGAGACCCGCCTCGGCGGCGGCGCGGGCGGTGGCCGCCACATCCACCATGATGGCCACCTCATCACCCGCCCGTTCGCTCTTGGGCAAGCCCTCGGGCAAAGGCACGGCACGCACGTTTTGCTCGATGCCCAGGGCCTGGGGATCGATGTCGGCCTCCACCTCTTCGCCGCGATCCTGATACCAGTAGTACTTGCCCGGCTGACGCAGGCTGGGGATCACCCCCCCCTCTACGCCGCGGATGATTAAGGCCGAATCGAAGCCGGCATTCCGGGCGAGCATGGCGTAGACGGGCGGATAGGGATTGTGCACATAGCCGGTGACGAAGTGGGTGTGTTTGCGGCCGGCGATGGGATGCGCGGCCACCTCGACGGTGGTCAGCGCTTGGCGCTTGATGATCTTGTCGCGCAGCGGCACCAGGTCGTGCAGCTTGGGACAGAAGCGGGCCTGGTCGATGTAGGTCCAGCCTAGGGCAGGATCGGCAAGCCGCCTGGCGGCGGCTTCGGGGGTGAGGTCCACGTTCACCCCCGCCGCCTGCAGGACATGGCGGGCAGTCACGCCGTACTTGGGCCCGACTTTGTCCACGCCATGGTTGACCGCCGGCACCCCGAGCTCGGCCAGCAGGACGGGCAGGAAGGGGGCGGCGGGCAGGCAGCGGTTGTAACCGTCATAAGGATCGGCGATGTCCACTACCTCATCGACCTCCGCGGTGACCCGCTGCGTCGCCTCAAGAATGGCGTCCAGCACCCCCTTGTACTCGTCGTCCGTCTCCCGCTTCATGCGCAGTGCGATGAAAAAGATGCCGCACTGCACGGGGTCGATCTGCCCCTCCAGGATGGCCTTCATGCCCAGATAGGCCTCCTCGCGGGCGATGTTCTTGGACAGCTCGGGGCCGGTGGCGATGCGCTGGATGATGGAATGCATGACCTGCTTGAGGTCGCTGGCCTGGCTTGCCGCGTGATTCATGGTGACTCCTGGTTGATAGATATACTTGACTAATTCGATCAACTTTTTGTGATTGCCGTCAAGTCTTAAGTTTACGGTAGAGGGTGCGTTCGCTGATGCCCAGCAGACTTGCCAGGCGTTTCTTGTCGCCGTTCAGACGTGCCAGGGCCCAGCGCACATAGCTCCGTTCGGCTTGATCCAGGGGCAGGATGTGATCCTTAGCGAGCGGTGAGCTGTCTTGTGGGACGGGCGTGTGGTCCAGCAGCAAGGCCTCCGGACGGATGACCTCGCCGTCCGTGAGCAACACTGCACGTTCCAGGAGGTTGCGCAACTCGCGGATATTGCCCGGATAGTCATATCCCTGCAGGGTGGTCAGGGCTTCTGGGCTGAGCCTCAGCTTGCGGCCACTCGCCAGGCGGGCGAGCAGGGCTTCCGCAAGCAACGGCAGGTCCTCCCGCCGCTCGCGCAGCGCCGGCAGGTGAATGGGGAAGGCGGCGATGCGGTCGTAGAGGTCGCGGCGGAATGCGCCCGCTTCCACCATGGCCTTGAGATCGCGGTGAGTGGCCGCCACCAGGCGGAAGTCGGCGGCCAGGGTCTCGACACCCCCGACCCGGCGGTAGGTACCCGCCTCCAGCAGGCGCAGGAGCTTGACCTGAAGCGTGACCTCGTCCAGGAACAGCGTGCCGCCGGCTGCCGCCTCCACCAGCCCGATCTTGCGCTGGGTCGCACCGGTGAAGGCCCCCTTCTCATAGCCGAAGAGCTCCGACTCGAACAGGGTCTCGGTCAGCCCCGAACAGTCCACCGGCACGAAAGGCCGGTCGCGGCGAGGGCTCAGGCTGTGCAGGGCCTGCGCCGCCAGTTCCTTGC
>DAITOH010000034.1:0-11239 GCA_036834225.1 Thiobacillaceae bacterium
CCCTAAGCATGAATGTCGCCAGTCCGTTCCCTCACCCCCCGGCCCCTCCCCCCGCGGAGGAGGGGAGCTTCGAGCGTCGCTGAAGCGACGTTCACGCTAACGAGCGCGGACTTAACCCCAGCATGAAGGGCAAGGTCATCCCCAGGGAGCAGCTCACCGCCTACCAGCGCTGGGAGCTCGGCGGGCTTGAATCGGGGCAGGACCCGGCCGCTCAGCCTGCCCACGAGCCCGAGCAACTGGAGGAGGCCGTGGCCTTGCCCACGGCGGAGCAACTGGAGCGCATTCACCAGCAAGCCTGGCAGGAAGGCCACCGGCTAGGGCACGAGGAGGGATACAAGGCCGGTTATGCGGCCGGGCTGGAGGATGCGCGCATCTACCAGGAACGTCTCAAGCTGCTGGCGGAGGCGATGGATGTCGATCGCCTGCGTCAGGACGAGCAGTTGGCGCGGGAGGTGCTACAGCTTGCCATGAGCATCGCCCAGCAGGTCGTGCGGACCAGCATCAAGGTCAAGCCGACGCTGATGCTGGCGGTGGTCCGGGAGGCCATCGCCAACCTGCCCGCGCTCACCGGCCACACCCGCCTGGTGGTGCATCCGGAGCACGCCAACTTCGTGCGCGAATGTCTGGCCAACGAGTATGCCCATCTGTCCTGGAAGGTGGTGGAGGACCCCACGCTGGAGGCGGGCGGTTTTCGGGTGGAGAACGCGCATGGTGAGATGGACGCGAGCATGGAGGTCCGCTGGCGCAATATCGTCACGGCGCTCGGGGCCGACGCCTCATGGCTAGGCTGAACCGCAGCGCGGCGCTGATCCACTACCTGCGCAACTGCCAGGAGGCCATCACCCAGATCCAGCCTTGGCATGTCACCGGGCGGCTGACACGAGTGGTCGGACTGGTCATGGAGGCGGTGGGTCTCAAGCTTGCCACCGGCGCCTCATGCAAGGTCACGATGCCGGGGGGGCAGCAGGTGGATGCCGAGGTGGTGGGGTTCTCGGACGAGCGGCTCTTCCTCATGCCCTTGACCGATGTCTACGGCATGGCCCCAGGGGCGTTGGTGGAGCCCTGCCAGGAATGCCGTTTCGAGCCCCCGCGACTGTGCAAGACCTTCCATCGTCGGCGTCGGATCGAGGATCACATCCGTCAGGTGCCGGTGGGACCGGAGATGCTGGGACGGGTGGTGGACGGCTTGGGGCGTCCCCTGGACCGGCTGGGCGTCATGGAACCCTCCCGGCGCGTGCCGCTATATAGCCGCCCTATCAACCCCATGGAGCGGGAACCCATCACGCATGTGCTGGATGTCGGCGTGCGGGCGATCAATGCCCTGCTCACCGTCGGGCGCGGACAGCGCGTGGGCCTGTTTGCCGGCAGCGGGGTGGGCAAGTCCATGCTCCTGGGCATGATGGCCCGCTATACCACGGCCGATGTGGTGGTGGTGGGGCTGATCGGGGAGCGTGGCCGGGAGGTGAAGGACTTCATCGAAAACATCCTGGGCGATGAAGGGCTGGCTCGGGCGGCGGTGGTCGCCGCACCGGCCGATGCCCCGCCCCTGCTGCGTCTGCACGGGGCCGCCTATGCCACGGCCATCGCTGAATTCTTCCGCGACCAGGGCAGACACGTCCTGCTGATCATGGATTCCCTGACCCGTTATGCCCAGGCCCAGCGCGAGATCGCCCTGGCGGTCGGGGAACCCCCTGCCACCAGGGGCTATCCGCCCTCCGTCTTCGCCAAACTGCCGCAGTTGGTGGAGCGGGCGGGCAATGGTCGGGGCGGGGGGGGCTCCATCACCGCGTTCTACACGGTGCTCATGGAAGGCGACGACCAGCAGGATCCGGTCGCCGATGCGGCACGCGCCATCCTGGACGGCCACATCGTGCTCTCGCGCCAACTGGCGGACCAAGGCCATTATCCCGCCATCGACATCGAGGCCTCGGTGTCACGGGTCATCACCGACCTGCTCACGCGCGAGGAGATGGATCGGGTCCGTCGCTTCAAGAGCCTCTACGCCCGCTATCAACGCAGCCGTGACCTCATCACCATCGGCGCCTACGCACGGGGCAACGACCGCCAACTCGACGAGGCGATCGACCTCTACCCCCGGATGGAGTCTTTCCTGCGGCAGGACTTCGCAGACAAAGAGGACTTTATGGCCAGCCGTGAAAAGCTAGACGCACTTTTCGCATCACACAAGGCCGGCAGCACGGCCTGATGTGCATGTCGCGTCAGCGTCTTGGGACGCAACCCGCGCCCGCCTGCCGATCGGCCAGGGCGGGCGGTAGGCAGTAAACACTCAGCGGGTGCCGCGTTCTTCGTCGTGGATATTCTTCATCACGCGTGTGAAGATGAAGATGGCCATGGCGATGACGAAGCCGATAGTGAACAGTGATAGCAGGCCTATGTCGCTGGCGAAAAGCTCTTTCATCATAACATCCATGTCTGTCTCCTTAGACTAGTGGTCAAGGTTGGGGTGGGTGGGGTAGGGCGAGTTTGCCCAGACGCAGCGAGGTCATCGGCACAGCGGTACGACCCGTCAGTCGCCAACCCTGATGCTGCGATTCCAGGATCACGCGGCGCTGACCTGCCGGCATGGGCGGCAGCGCGATGCGATATTCGCCCTGGGCCGTGGCGGGCAGGACCAGGGTCAGGTCCTGTTCCTGACGGGAGGGATGAACCAGGGTCAGCTCGATCTGGTCCGGGTAGGCATCCAGCTTGCCCTCCAGGTGGACCCTCAGCATCCCGTCCTGGACCCGAAGCTGCGCCGAGAGGCCAAGTGCAGCTGCCCGTGACTCCCGCTCAAGGATCTGGTGGATGGCCATGCCCTGCTTGTAATAATCCTCGGCCACCAGCGAATCTGCGCCGCGGGCGGCGATCCACCAAGTGATCAGGCTCGCCACCACTGCGCTAAGCGGCAAGGCGATGAGGAGCCAGACCATGGGCTCTCGCCACCAGGGCGATTTGTGTTGAGCGGTGACGTTCACGGATTCCACGGATTCACCTCAGGAAGCTGGATCTGGCCTCGCGCATGATCTTGGCATCGGCCTCGGCCCGGACCTGGAACACGACGGGATGTGACGGCTTGGACAGGGCCATGCGCGGCACTTCCAGGATCACGTTGACCTCCCCGGTGGACAGCGCGGGGATATCGACGCTGTCACCGCGCGTGACCCTAAGGCCCTCGATGCCCGAAGCGCTGATCTGGTAGCGGTGCGGTCGGTCATCCATGTTGATGATTTGCAGGCGGTAGACGTTCTCGATGGCTCCCGTGGGTGTCTCCCTGGACAGGACCTGCCGGTCGCGCAGCACATCCACGCGCATGGGGACGCGCTGGGCAAGGGTGTAGACGAAGGCAACACAGATGGCCGTCAGAACGGCAGTGTAGAACAGGGTGCGCGGGCGGATGATATGCCGCAGGATCTCCTTGTCCGCATACTTGCCGTCTATAGCATTTTGGGTCGAGTAGCGGATGAGTCCCTTCGGATAACCCATCTTATCCATCACCTGATCACAGGCATCGATGCAGGCGGCGCAGCCGATGCACATGTACTGCAGGCCATTGCGGATGTCGATGCCGGTGGGGCAGGCCTGTACGCAGATGCCGCAGTCCACGCAGTCGCCCAGGCCCTGTGCCCGGTAGTCGGCGTTTTTCTGACGCGGACCGCGCGGCTCGCCACGGCGGTAGTCGTAGGTGATGATGAGCGTGTCCGGATCGAACATCACGCTCTGGAAGCGGGCGTAGGGGCACATGTACTTGCACACCTGCTCGCGCATGAAGCCGGCAAAGCCCCAGGTGAAGGTGGCATAAAACAGGATCCAGAACGTCTCCCATGGGCCAAAGCTAAGCGTCAACAGTTCCTGCCATAGGAGCTGGATGGGGGTGAAATAGCCGACGAAGGTGAAGCCCGTCCACAGCGCCAGCACGACCCAGGTCAAGTGCTTACCGCCGACGCGTATGATCTTTTCCCGGGTCCAGGGCATGGCCTGAAGTTTCTTCTGCTTCATGTGGTCGCCTTCAAACCAGCGCTCGATCCACATGAACAACTCGGTATATACCGTCTGCGGACAGGCGTATCCGCACCACAGGCGACCCGCCACCGCCGTGAAGAGGAACAGGGCTAAGGCCGAGATGATGAGCAGCGCGGTCAGCCAGATGAAGTCCTGCGGCCAGAGCACCAGCTCGAATAGGTAGAATTTGCGCGCGGGCAGATCGAACAATACGGCCTGGCGGCCTTCCCACTGCACCCAGGGTAAGCCATAGTAGATGACCTGGGTCAGGATCACCAGAGCCACGCGCCAATACTGGAACCAGCCGTGCACCGCACGCGGGCGGATCTTGTCGTGCACTTCATAGAGCTGCACGACCATCTCGCCGCTGCCGGCAGCGCTTGGTTTTTGCACGTGGTCAGCCAATTTACAAGCCTATTCGGCGATACTCGGTTAGGACGCGGAGCAGGCGATGACCCCTGTCTGCCCGGGCCGACCTACGGTCGGCCCGGGCAAGGCGATTACTTGCCCTTGGACAGGGACAGGACGTAAGCGGTCAACAAATGGATCTTGGCCTCACCGAGGTGTGCCTGGGCCGGCATCCCGCCCACCCGGCCCTTGAGGATGCTCTCGACGATGGCCTCCTCGGTGTTGCCGAAGCGGGAGGCCTCATCGATCAGGTTGGGAAAGCCGGCGGCGGCCATACCTGTGCCATCCTCCATATGGCAGCCGGCACAGGCGGCATATTTCTCCTTGCCGGCGGCAGCCAGCGTTGGATCGTGCGGACGGCCGCCGAGGGACAGAACGTAATGCGCGACCTCACGCGCACCCTGCTCACCGCCCACGGCATCGCCCAGGGCCGGCATCTCGGCCTGGAAGCCGTTGGTGATGCTCTGCTTGACCTGATCCGGGTCACCGCCCCACAGCCACAGCCCGTCGGTCAGGTTGGGGAAGTCACGGGATCCTTGGCCATCGGAGCCATGGCACTGGGAGCAGTAGGTCAGATACAAGCGCCGGCCGCTCTCCATGGCCTTGGGATCTGCAGCCACGGCGCGCACATCCTGGCTGAGGTAGGGGCGCAGCACCTTGTCGAACTCGGCATCCACCCGCGCCTTTTCCTGCCTCCACTGCTCGGCCGAAGACCAGTTCCAAGCACCTTGGAATCTGCCCAGACCGGGGTAGAGCACCAGGTACAGGGCGCTGAAGGCGATCAGGAACCAGAACAGGTAAAGCCACCAGCGCGGCAGGGGGTTGTCGAGCTCCTGCAAGTCGCCGTCCCAGGCGTGTTCCATGACCTCCGCCTGCTCACCGGGGGCAAGCCGGCGCGTGGTATGGCTTTGCAGGAACCAGGCCACGCCGATGAGCGATACGATCGTGATGCCGGCGATGAAGAAATGCCAGAAATCGTTTACAAAGTCGGGTACCGCATAACCTTCGATCATTTGTTGCTCCTCGCGATCCGTTAGGGGTTAGGCCGGTCGCGGTCCTCCTCCACGAAGGGCAGTTGCGCGGCTTCGTCGAACCGGCGCTTGTTGCCTTTATGGTAGGCCCACCAGACGATGCCCACGAAAATCACGAAGAGCACCACGGTGGAGACGGAACCGATCAGACCGGCATCCATGCTTTGCTTGCCTTACTGCAGCTTGGGACCGGCAGTGCCTAGCACCTGGAGGTAGGCAATGATGGCATCCATCTCTGTCTTGCCCTCCAGCATGGCGGGGGCCTCGGCGATCTCCTCATCGGTGTAGGGATGGCCTGCCCAGTTCTTGAGCACCGTCATCTTCTGGACGATGTCCTTGCCGGTGGTCTCCGAGACCATCCTCTCCGCCAGCCAGGGGTAGGCCGGCATGTTGGACTCCGGCACCACGTCGCGCGGCTGCATCAGATGCACGTATTGCCACTGGTCGGAGTAGCGCCCGCCCACACGGTGCAAATCCGGGCCGGTTCGTTTGGAACCCCACTGAAACGGCCGGTCATAGACGAACTCACCGGCTACCGAGAAGTGACCGTAGCGTTCGGTCTCTGCGCGGAAAGGACGCACCATCTGCGAATGGCAGGTGTAGCAACCTTCGCGGATGTAAATGTCCCGTCCAGCCAACTGGAGGGCGTTGTAGGGCTTAAGCCCCGGGACCGGCTCTGTGGTCGACTTCTGGAAGAACAGGGGCACGATCTGCACCAGCCCGCCGACGCTGACGACGATGAAGATCACCACGATCAGCAGGCCGATGTTCCGTTCGAGTACCTTGTGCGTGAACATGATCGGGTCTCCTCTGGATCAGGCATGCACCGCTTCAGGGATGCGGGCGTCGTTGACGACTCGGCCCGCAGCGACGGTCTTCCACACGTTGTAGGCCATCAGCAGCATGCCGGCGAAGAACATGGCGCCACCGATGAGGCGGATGGTGTAGAAGGGGTACATGGCGTTGACCGACTGGGCGAAGCTGTAGGTCAGGGTGCCGTCGTCGTTGGTGGCGCGCCACATGAGCCCTTGGGCCACACCGGCGATCCACATGGAGGCGATGTAGAGCACTACGCCGATGGTCGCCCACCAAAAGTGCACGTTGATCAGCCGCGTGCTCCACATCTCCTCACGCCCGAACAGCCTGGGGATCAGGTAGTAGAGCGAGCCGATGGAGATCATCGTCACCCAGCCCAGGGCGCCGGAATGCACATGACCGATAGTCCATTCGGTGTAGTGCGACAGGGCGTTGACGGTCTTCACCGACATCATGGGGCCTTCGAAGGTGGACATGCCGTAGAAGGAAAGCGCGGTGATGAGGAACCTCAGGATGGGATCGGTCCGCAGCTTATGCCAGGCACCGGACAGGGTCATGATGCCGTTCATCATGCCGCCCCAGGAGGGTGCGATCAGCATCAGCGAGAAGAGCATGCCCAGCGACTGGGTCCAGTCGGGCAGCGCGGTGTACACCAGGTGGTGCGGCCCGGCCCACATATAGATGAAGTTCAAAGCCCAGAAGTGCACGATGGACAGCCGATAGGAGAAGATGGGCCGGCCTGCCTGCTTGGGCACGAAGTAATACATCATGCCGAGGAAGGCCGTGGTCAGGAAGAAGCCCACCGCGTTGTGGCCGTACCACCACTGCACCATGGCGTCGTGCACGCCGGCGTACATGGAGTAGGACTTGGTCAGCGTCACCGGGAAGGCCATGCTGTTGACGATGTGCAGCAGGGCGATGGTGACGATGTAAGCGCCGAAGAACCAGTTGGCCACATAGATGTACTTGGTCTTGCGCTTCATGATGGTGCCGAAGTAGAGCACTGCATAGGCCACCCACACCACGGCGATGAGCAGGTCGATGGGCCATTCCAGCTCGGCGTATTCCTTGCCGGAGGTGATGCCCAGCACCAGGGTCACGGCCGCCAGGACGATGACCAGTTGCCAGCCCCAGAACACGAAGGACGCCAGCCCGTCGGAGAGCAGCCGTGCCTGGCAGGTACGCTGTACGACGTAGAGTGAGGTGGCGAAGAGTGCGCAGCCGCCGAAGGCGAAGATCGCCGCGTTGGTGTGCAGCGGTCGCAGGCGTCCGTAGGACAGCCACTCGATGCCATGGGTGATATCCGGCCAGATGAGCTGGGCGGCGATGATCACGCCCACCAGCATTCCGACGATGCCCCAGACCACGGTCATGATGGCAAATTGTCGGACGACCTTGTAATTGTATGTAGTCGCTGTAGTCGCTTCCATACGGGTCTCCTTCGCGCAAGTTACGGGGGTGGTGCTTTGCGGGTCGAAAAATCGACCCGCGAATCCTAAACATCGGGATTCCTCATGTCAACGTGCGTACTAGTCCGATTCGTTCTGATCTCCTTTTTTCTGATCCTGTGGCAGGTCGTCGTCCATGAGGATGCGGTGGGCGGGCCCCTCCATGTCCTCGAACTGGCCGCTCTTGACCGCCCACAGGAAAAAACCGGCGATAACGGCCACGAAGACCAGACTGAGCGGGATGAGGAGGTAGAGGATATCCATGGATTTGGTAAATATTTACCAATTCGGATACGGTTGCAAGTGTAAACGACCTCTATCTTCTCGGGGCCTTTGCCAGCCGCAGGGCATTGAGCACGACCAGCAGCGATGACAGGGACATGCCGATGCCCGCCAGCCAGGGCGTAACGTACCCCATCGCCGCCAGGGGCAGTGCTAGCACGTTGTAGGCGACGGACCAGCTCAAGTTCTGTCGGATGACGCTGCGTGTCTTGCGCGCCATGCGCACGCCATCGGCCAGCCGCAGCAGTTCGCTCGACAGCAGGACCATGTCGGCCGCGGCCTGGGCGGCCTCGGCGCCCCGATCCACCGCCACCGATACCTGGGCCTGGGCCAGCACCGGGGCGTCGTTGATGCCGTCCCCCGTCATGACTACCACCCGACCCTCCGCCTGCAGGGCCTTGACGGCGGCGAGCTTATCCTCCGGTCGCATCCCGCCGCGGGCGTCTTCGATGCCCAATTCGCGTGCCAGTGCCAGCACGTTCTGCGGGCGGTCGCCGGAATAGAGGTGCAGACGCATGCCCATGCGTCCGAGACGCTCCACCAAAAGTCTGGCCTGTGGGCGCAGTTCGTCACCCAGGCCGAACCAGGCGATCAGACCCTGTTCGTCGGCTAAGCCCACCACCGTCAGACCCGCGCCCAATGGGCTTTCCTGGCCGGGTGCCACATACTCGGGGGCGCCCAGGCGATAGGTCCGACCGTCGATCTCGCCCTCTACACCCTGGCCGGGCATGTAACGCAGATTGACGGCGTGCCCCCCGGACCCAGCGGCCGCCTCGCGCAGGGCCTGGGCCACCGGGTGGGTGGCACCCTGCTCTAAGGCGGCGGCTAGCCTTAAGGCCTCCTCCCTTGTCCCGCGCAGGATCTTAACCTCAACCAGCTTGAACTCGCCTGTGGTCAGGGTGCCGGTCTTGTCGAACACGAAGTCTGTGGCCCGTGCCAGGGTCTCTAAGGCGTGTCCGCGGGTGGTGAGTAGTCCCAGACGGGTCAGCCGCCCTAAGGCGGCAGTCAGCGCCGCTGGGGTGGCCAGGGACAGGGCGCAGGGGCAGGACACCACCAGCACGGAGACCGTGATCCAGAAGGCCCGTTGCGGGTCCACCGCATACCAGACCAGGGCCGTGCCGGCTGCCGCCACCAGCAGACCAAGCACGAACCAGGCGGCGAAACGGTCCGCGAGCACCGCCAGGCGCGGTTTTTCCCCCAGGGCCCGGTCCAGCAGGCGCACGATGCCCGACAGGACCGTGTCCGCGCCGATGCGCTCCACCCGCACCACCAGGGGGCTGGCGAGATTGAGGGTGCCGCCGATGACGGGGCTGCCGACGTGCTTGTCCACCGGCCGCGATTCCCCGGTAAGCAGGGATTCGTCCACGGTGGAGGCGCCCTCGACCACGCTGCCGTCGGCGGGAAAGGACTCGCCGGGGCCGACCATCACGTAATCGCCCGGGCTGAGTTTGACCGCGGCGAGGGTTTCTTCCTCCCGGCTGGCCGGATAGCCGGGCAGCCGCACCGCGGCGGCCGGAATCAGCTTGATCAGACTCTCCGCCGCCTCGGCCGACTTCTTGCGGGCGCTCATCTCCAGAAAGCGTCCGGTGAGCAAGAAGAACACGAACATGGTCACCGAGTCGAAATAGACCTCGCCACTCTGGATCCAGGTCGCCCAGACGCTGGCGGCGTAGGCTAGCCCCACACCCAGGGCCACCGGCACATCCATGCCCACCCGCCCCATCTTGAAGTCACGCCAGGCACCGAGGAAGAAGGGGGCGGAGGAATAGAACACCACAGGGGTGGTCAGGATGAGGCTGGCCCAGCGCATGAGCATCTCGATGTCATGCGTCATGGTGCCCTCATCGGCTAGGTAGACCGGCACCGCGTACATCATCACCTGCATCATGCCCAGTCCGGCGATGGCCAGCCGTCGGATGGCGGCGTTGCGCTCCTTCCTGAACAGCTCCTCCTGGCGGCTGGTGTCGAACGGGTAGGCCCGGTAGCCGATCTCCTGGACCGCCTGGAGGATGTCGGAGAGCTTGACGCGGGTGTCATCCCAACGTACCCGGGCACGATGCGTGGAGAAGTTGATGTCGGCCGAGATCACGCCCGGCAGTTGCCGCAGGTGACGTTCGTTGAGCCAGATGCAGGCGGCACAGACGATGCCTTCCAGGATGAGGCTTGCCTCGCGGATGTGGCCCTCTGTCTTGACGAAGCTCTGCTGCACCTCGGGCAGGTCATAAAGCTGCAGCTTCTTGAGCTCTTCGAGGGCCGCCTCGGGGGTTTTGGGCAGTTCAGTGCGCAGGCGGTAGTAGTCGGCATTGCCCGAGTCGATAATGGTCTGCGCCACCGCTTGACAACCACGGCAGCAAGCCGGACGGATGTCCTGTCCCATGCGGATGGGGTAGCTGGCGCCGCGCGGCACGGGCTCGCCGCAATGGAAGCAACGCTGGGGATCGGGGGAGGGCAGGGCGGACATGGGTATTACGCATTCTACCGGCTAAAATCGTCGCATGATCCCCTGGTTGCGCGCAGCCGACCCTTTCCCGCCCGTCGATGAGGCCCTGCTCGAACCGAACGGCCTGCTTGCCGCAGGCGCGGACCTGTCGCCCCAGCGCCTGCTCGATGCCTACACCCGAGGCATCTTCCCCTGGTTCAATCCGGGGGAACCCATCCTCTGGTGGTCACCCGATCCGCGCATGGTGCTCATACCGCAGGAATTTAAGCCCAGCCGATCCTTGCGCAAGCGTCTGCGCCGTAAAGACTACGAGGTCAGGGTCGATACGGCGTTTAAGCAGGTGATGCTCGCCTGCGCCGAGCCGCGGCCCGGCCAGCGGGGTACTTGGATTACGCCGCAGATGGTCGATGCCTACTGTCGTCTGTACGCCCTCGGACATGCGCATTCGGTGGAGACCTGGATCGACGGTGAGCTGGTCGGCGGCCTCTACGGCGTGGCCATAGGCCGTGTCTTCTATGGGGAATCCATGTTCACGCGGGTGAGCGACGGCTCCAAGATCGCCTTGTCGTATCTGGTGGCGCTACTCTCGGAATGGGGCTATGGTCTTATCGACTGCCAGATGAGCTCCCGCCATCTGGCCGCACTTGGCGCACGTGAGATTCCCCGCAGTGAATTTACCGCACTGCTAGCCAGACTTACCTCGCTGCCCGGGCGACCTTCACCCTGGTCTCGTCAAATCCATGAAACCGCGGTGTTGACATCGAATGCATCGTAGTTGCAGCATCCCGGACGATTATATCGATAAGCGACGTTTT
>DAITOH010000035.1:0-10978 GCA_036834225.1 Thiobacillaceae bacterium
AGCCGCGCAGGTAGTCTAGCCCACGCGGCAGCCAGCGCTCTAGATGCCGATCCACGGCGGCGGGATGCCGGTCCAGTAACCATTCCGCGGTCCGCCGCGCAGCCTCCAGCAGGTCCAAGTCGGTCTCCGGCTCGGCGAAGCGCAGCCAGACCGGCCCGGATTGGCGCGCACCGGTAAATTCGCCTGGCCCCCGCAGGCGCAGGTCTTCGCGCGCGATGGCGAAGCCGTCATTGAGCTCCCGGATGACGCGCAGCCGCTGCCGGGCCGTGTCCGACAGGGGCTCGGCGTAAAGCAGGATGCAGACCGATTCCCGTGTACCGCGGCCCACCCTGCCGCGCAGTTGGTGCAGCTGTGCCAGCCCCATGCGTTCCGCGTGTTCGATCACCATGAGGCCGGCATTGGGCACATCTACCCCCACCTCGATCACCGTGGTGGCGACCAGCAGATGCAGCTCGCCGGCCTTAAATGCAGCCATCACCGCCGCCTTTTCCTTAGCCTTCATGCGTCCGTGTATCAGTCCCAGCCGCAAATCCGGCAGGGCGGCGGAGAGTTCCGCATGGGTGGCCTGTGCGGCCTTAAGCTGCAATTTCTCCGACTCCTCCACCAGGGGGCAGACCCAATAGGCCTGGGCACCCCCGGCGCAGTAGTCGCGCAGCCGCTCGATCACTTCATGACGGCGCACAGCGCTGATGAGCCGGGTGGTGATGGGGCGACGCCCGGGCGGCAGCTCGTCCAGGCTGGAGACGTCCAGATCGGCGTAATAGCTCATGGCCAGGCTGCGCGGGATGGGGGTGGCGGACATCATGAGGAGGTGAGGGGTGTGGGGTGTGGGGTGTGGGGAATCATAAGCGGCAGGTAGTACGTTGCCCTTGGCGCGCAGGGCTAGGCGCTGTTCCACACCGAAGCGGTGCTGTTCGTCGACGATGGCCAGTCCGAGGCGGGGAAAATCCACGCCCTCCTGGATGAGCGCATGGGTGCCGACTGCGACCTGGGCCTGGCCCGAGGCGATCGCCTCCAGTACCGATGCCCTGGCCTTGCCCTTGAGGGCGGATGAAAGCCAAACCACGCGCAGACCCAAAGGCTCCATCCACTCGCGGAATTTCAGGTACAACTGCTCGGCCAGGATCTCGGTCGGGGCCATGACGGCGGCTTGCCAGCCGGCGGCGACCGCCGGCAGACAGGCTAAGGCCGCCACCAGCGTCTTGCCACTGCCGACGTCGCCTTGCAGCAAGCGGTGCATGGGATGTGCGCGGCCGAGGTCGGCGCGGATCTCGTTCCAGGCCCGGCGCTGGGCACCGGTCAGCGCGAAGGGGAGGGCGGCAAGTAAGCGCTGTGCCAGCGCCTCACCCCCCTTTAGGGCGGGGGCCGACAGGGTCTGTCTTGCGCGCGCATGGCGGCGCAAAGAGAGCTGCTGGGCTAGCAGTTCATCGAACTTGAGCCGCCGCCACGCCGGGTGGGTACGCTGCACCAGGGCGTCCATGTCTACACTCGGTGGTGGGGCATGCAAGAGTCGAACCGCCTCCGCGAAGGCGGGCAGGGCCAGACGCTCGGTCACCCCGGCAGGCAGGGTTTCGCTCAGGTCCGCCTGCGCCAGGGCCAGGGTCACGGCTTTGCGGATGGCCGTCTGCGATAGCCCCGCCACCGTGGGGTAGACCGGTGTTAGGGTTTGCGGCAGCGGGCTGCCAGGTTTCACCAGGCGATAACGGGGGTGCACCATCTCCGCGCCAAAGAAACCGGGGCGCACCTCGCCGTGCAGGCGCAACTGCGCCCCCGGCTTAAGCTGGTCGACCTGGCTGGGGTAGAAATGGAGGAGCCGGACGAAAAACCGGGCGCAGGTGCGCGCGGATGAAGACGATGCCGCTTCCGTCAGCTCGACCACGAGCTGACGGCGTGGCCGCATCTGTTCCTCGGCACGCACGACCACACCTTCCAGGGTGACGCTCTGTCCCGGCCGCGCCTCGGCAAGCGGGGTCAGCCGGGTCTCGTCCTCGTAACGCAGGGGGAGGTGGAGGATCAGGTCGGTCTGGGTGGTGTAACCCAGTCTGTGTAGGACGGGGTCCAGGACCACCGTCTTGGTCATGCGTAATTTCGCAGCTATTCGCCCAGAACCATCACCCCATCGGCCTCGACCAAGGCGCCTCGTGGCAGGCTGGCCACGCCCACGACGGCGCGGGCCGGGTAGGGCTGGGTGAAGTATTGCGCCATGATCTCGTTGACCTGGGTGAAGTGGCTGAGATCGGTCAGGAAGACGTTGAGCTTCACCACATCCGCTAGACTTCCGCCCGCCGCCTCGGCCACTGCGGACAGATTGGCGAAGACGCGGTGGATCTGCGCCTCGATGCCTTGCGCAAGCTGCATGCTGGCCGGGTCGAGGCCGATCTGGCCGGACAGGTAGACGGTGTTGCCGCTGCGCACGGCCTGGGAATAGGTGCCGATGGCGGCGGGGGCACGGTCGGTGGCGATGATGGTCTTGCTCATGTCTGCGCTGCGCCGGGATGGTTGGAAGAAAAGGGGGTTCGCGGCCGGATGCGGGATCACGTCCTGTTGGCCGCCGACACGTGCTGCCGCCCCTTCATGCGGTTGATGCGCACCACCTCAGGCAGATCACGCAGGGCCCGCATCAGGCGCGCAAGGTGCAGGCGATCCTGCACCTGAACGGTGAAATAGAGGTTGGTGAAGGCGCCGGCGGCCTCCTCCATGCTGACGTCGTCGATGTTGGACCCCTCGCCGGCGATGACCGAGGCCACCTGGCCCAGGACGCCACGCTTGTTGGCGACTGTCACCTTGATGCCGACGTCGAAGGGCTTCTCGATGTCCGCCGCCCATTCCACGTCCACCCACTTGTCCGGGTCCTCGCGATAGTGGCGCACCTGCGGGCAGTCGTGGGTATGGATGACGAGGCCCTGCTCCTTCTTGATCTGACCGATGATGGGATCGCCCGGAATGGGACGGCAGCACTTGGCCAGACGCACGGCCATGCCCTCGGCGCCACGGATGAGCATCGGACCGGCGGGCTTGCGGCTCTCGGTATCGGCCTCCCTGGCGAGCAACTGGCGTGCAACCACCACCCCTAGCCGTTTGCCCAGCCCGATCTCCATGAGCAGGTCCTCCCGGCTGCGGCCGCTTTGCTTGATCACCTGCTCCCATTGTGCATCGGTCACCTGCTCTAGGCACGTGCCTAAGGCCCGCAGCGCCTGGTTGAGCAGCTGCAGGCCGAGGGCCTCGGACTCCGACCGGTGGGTGTTCCTGAGCGCGCTGCGGATGTGGGCGCGCGCCTTGCCGGTGACGGCGAAGTGCACCCAGGAGGGGCTGGGTCGGGCGGACTTGCTGGTGATGATCTCCACCCGGTCGCCGTTCTTGAGCGGCGTGGACAGCGGCATGTAATCGCCGTTGATCTTCGCCGCCACACAGTGGTTACCGATGTCGGTGTGCACGCTATAGGCGAAGTCGATGGCCGTGGCACCGCGGGGCAGGGCCATGATGTCGCCCTTGGGCGTGAACACGTAGACCTCGTCTGGGTACAGGTCGACCTTGATGTGTTCGAGGAATTCGACCGAGTCTTGGCTGCCGGCCTGGATGTCGAGCAGGCTCTGCAGCCACTGGTGGGTCTTCTTTTGCACCTCCGAGAATTCCGCTTCGCCGCCGGTCTTGTACAGCCAGTGCGAGGCCACCCCCGCCTCGGCCACCCGGTGCATCTCGTAGGTGCGGATCTGGACCTCCAGCGGGGCGCCGAAGGGGCCGAATAGGGTGGTGTGCAGGGACTGGTAGCCGTTGGCCTTGGGGATGGCGATATAGTCCTTGAACTTGCCGGGAATGGGCTTGTACAGGCTGTGCAGGGCCCCCAGGGCCAGGTAGCAGTTGCGCACGTCCTCGACGATGACCCGGAAGCCGTAGATGTCGAACACTTCGGAAAAGGACAGGGACTTCTCCTGCATCTTGCGGTAGACGCTGTAGAGGTGTTTCTCCCGTCCGAAGACCTGGGCCTTAATGCTGCAGTCTTTCAGCTTTTCCTCGATGGCCTGCTTGATCTTGTCCACCACCTCCCGCTGATTCCCCCGCGCGGCCAGGATGGCCTTCTTTAGCACCTTGTGGCGGGTGGGATGCAGGTGCTGGAAGGACAGGTCCTCCAGCTCCTGATACAGATGGTTTAACCCCAGGCGGTTGGCGATGGGGGCGTAGATCTCCAGCGTCTCCTGAGCGATGCGGGTGCGGGCCTCCGGCTTCATCGCATCCAGGGTGCGCATGTTGTGCAGGCGGTCGGCCAGCTTGATCAGGATCACGCGCAGGTCCTGCGCCATGGCCAGCAGCATCTTGCGGAAGTTCTCGGCCTGCGCGTGCGCCTTGCTCTCGAATTCGAGCTGATTTAGCTTGGTGACGCCGTCGACCAGCGCGGCAACCGCCGACCCGAAATCGGCGGCGATCTGCTCGCGCGACACGCCGGTGTCCTCGATCACGTCGTGCAGCAGGGCAGCCACCAGGGTCTGGCCGTCCATGTTCCAGCCTGCCAGGATTTCCGCCACCGCTAGCGGATGCGTGATGTAGGGCTTACCGTCCTCGCGGTACTGGCCGGCATGGGCGCGGGCGCTGAAGGCGTAGGCGCGGGCGAAGGCCTCCGCCTCGGCGGGCTTCAGATAGGAGACGCTCTCGGGCAGGGCTAGGATGGGGTCGGTGGCGCGCTCAACGGCATGGCCGGCCGACACGGCGTCGGCCGCGCCATGGGGGTCGGTCTTCAGCAGGCGTCTCATCCGACGGGTCGCCGGTGGGGCGTTAGTGCGGCGCCTTGCTCAACACCTCGATGCCGGTCTTGCCCTCGGCGATCTCGCGCAGCGCGATCACGGCCGGCTTGTCCCGGTTTTCCTCCACCTTTGGCGTGGCGCCGATGGAGATCTGGCGGGCACGATAGGCCGCAGCCAGGGTCATCTCGAAGCGGTTCGGGATATGGGCGAGGCAGTCGTCAACGGTGATGCGTGCCATGTCGGATCTCCGGTCGTGGTGAATGTCGAGTTGGACATTCTAGCCGTTACAGACATGCGCTGCTTAAGTCGGCGATGCCGGCGCATCGATCAGACGGTGCAGCAGGTCGGCCAGTGCCAGCTGCTGGTGGCTCACGGCCAGTCGCCGGGCGCGGACGATGGCGCGCAGGTCGGCCAGGGCCAGGTCGAAGCACTCATTGACCACCAGGTAGTCGTACTCCAGGGCATGGGCCATGTCCTCCCGCGCGCTGGCTAAGCGACGGGCAATCACCTCGGCGCTGTCCTGACCCCGGTTGCGTAGCCGCCGCTCCAATTCCTCCAGAGAAGGCGGCAGGATATAGATGCTGATGGCGGCCGGAAGGATGCGCCTAACCTGGGCTGCGCCCTGCCAATCGATCTCCAGCAGGACATCATGGCCCTCACCGAGCTGTGCCTCGATCCAGGGCCGTGAGGTGCCGTAGTAATTACCGTAGACCTCGGCACTTTCGAGAAATGCGCCCTGCCCCAGCATCTCTAGAAAGACCTCGCGCGTCACGAAGTGATAGTGCACGCCATCCTCCTCGCCCGGCCGCGGCGGCCGGGTGGTGTAGGAGATCGACAGGCGCAGGTGCGGGTCGCCTTCGACCAGGGCCCGCACCAGACTGGACTTGCCGGCACCAGAAGCCGCAGAGATGATGTAAAGATTGCCAATCATTCGATGTTCTGCACCTGTTCGCGCATCTGCTCGATGAGCACCTTGAGTTCCACCGAGACCTGGGCCAGTTCCACGGTGACGGACTTGGAGCCCAGGGTGTTGGCCTCGCGGTTGAGCTCCTGCATGAGGAAATCCAGCCGTTTGCCGGCAGCGCCGCCGGCCTCGAGCACCCGCTCTACTTCGGTCAGATGACTTTTTAGCCTGCTTAGTTCCTCGTCCACGTCGATCTTCTGGGCGTAGAGGGCCACCTCCTGCGTGATGCGATCGCGTTCGGGCGTGGCGAGCAGTTCCTCCATGCGGCGGGTCAGCTTGTCGCGGTAGGCGTTGACAATCTCCGGTAGCCGCGGCGCCAGGGTAGCGATATGACCGCGGATGGCGGTGATGCGCTCCTGCAAGATGGTCTTAAGCTTTGCCCCCTCCCGCGCCCGGCTCGCGTCCAGCTCACGCAGCGCCCGCTCGGCCAGGTCCAGGACGGCGGCATGCAGGGCGTCCAGATCCAGCCGCGTCTCGCCCAACATGCCTGGCCAGCGCAGGATTTCGGCCACGCTTAAGGGTGCGGCGTCGGGTGCGCGGGCACGCACCGCGTCTGCCAGGGCTACGAGCTGCTCCAGCAGGGCGGCATTGGGCGCATCGGGCAGGCAGGTAGTATCGCGCGGCTGAAAATCGATGCGACACTCGAGCTTCCCCCGCTTGACCGCTCGACTGATGCGCTCGCGCAACTGCGGTTCCAGGGGGCGGAAGTCCTCGGCCATACGGAAGCTTAAGTCCAGATAGCGGGAGTTGACCGAGCGTATCTCCACCGACAGGCTGCCCGCCGCCAGTTCCGCGGTTTCCAACGCGTATCCGGTCATGCTGTGCAAAGTGCCCACTTTATCCGTTATTCTTGATTATCCACCGATCAGACCGGCATCTTAGCGCGGTCGTCCATGGCTGCTCAAACCACCGAACCCTTGCCCTCAGGCTACAAGCTGGGCGAATACATCATCGATCGCAGGATCGGGGGCGGGGGTTTTTCGCTGGTCTATCTCGCCTTCGACCTAGACGGCCAGCCGGTGGCGATCAAGGAATACCTGCCGGGTGGCGTGGTCAAGCGCGGCGACGGCGGTACGGTCATACCCATTTCCGAAGACAAGCAGGCCTCCTTCCGCTATGGCATGAAGTGTTTCTTCGACGAGGGACGGGCCCTGGCCGGCATCCGCCACCCCAACGTCGTGCGCGTGGTCAATTTCTTCCGCGCCAACGGCACGGTCTACATGGTGATGAAGTACGAGCGCGGCCGCACCCTGCAGGAGCACATCACCACCCTCAAGGAGCCGATGCGCGAGAGCTTCATCCGCCATGTCTTCGTGCAGCTCCTAAACGGCCTGCGCGAGGTGCATACGCACAAGATCCTGCACTTGGACATCAAGCCTTCCAACGTCTACATCCGCACCGATGGCACCCCGCTGCTGATCGATTTCGGCGCCTCCCGCCAGGTGCTGAAGCATGACCTGCAGATGGCCTCGCCCATGTACACCCCGGGCTTCGCGGCACCCGAGCTGTACAAGGCGCGCGACTGCCTGGGGCCCTGGACGGACATCTATGCCATCGGCGCCAGCATGTACGCCTGCCTGGCCAAGGAGCCGCCGCCGCCGGCGGACGAACGTCTGGAGAAGGATCGCCTAGCACCCACGGTGAAGACCTTTGCCGGCCAGTACTCGAACGCGCTGCTGGAACTCATCGACAGCCTGCTTAAGCTCGACTACACCCAGCGCCCGCAGAGCGTGTATGCCGTGCAGAAGCGGCTCATCGAGCTGAGCATAAAGAGCCAGCGCAGCAAACCCACACTGCTTGCCCTGATCAAGGAAAGACTTACCCCCACATCGCGATGAAATACGTCGTCCATCAAGCCAGCCGTCGCGGTGGGCGGAACGAGAACGAGGACCGGGTGGCCTACGCCTACACCAGCGACGCCCTGTTCATGGTCGTCGCCGACGGCATGGGGGGCCACAATTACGGTGAGGTCGCCTCCCAGATGCTGGTGCAGACCATGACCTGCCTGTTTCAGGCCCGGGCGACCCCCCTGTTGCCCAACTTGCAGGGCTTCCTGCTCGATGGCATCTATGCCGCCCATGACGCCATCAACGAATACGCCCTGCGCAAGGGCCTGCGCGATCCGCCGCGCACCACCTGCGTGGCGGCCGTGGTGCAGCGGGGCACGGCCTGCTGGGCGCATGTGGGCGACTCCCGCCTGTACCACTTCGACAAGCGCCGTCTCCTGGAGCGCACGCGCGACCACTCCGTCGTGCAGCGGCTCGTGGAGGAGGGCATGCTGGACGAGGATCAGATGAGTCTGCACCCCGACCGCAACAAGCTCTACAACAGCGTCGGCGGTTTCTCCCTGCCCGACATTGAGCTGTCTAAGCCGGTGACGCTGAAGGAGGGCGACGTGCTCATGCTGTGCAGCGACGGCGTCTGGGGAGAGATCAAGGACAAGGAGATGGTGTCCACCCTGCGCGCCTATCCCTTGGACCGTGCCATCCAGCACATGCTGGACCATGCCGAGTTCCGCGGCGGCCGCAACTGCGACAACCTGTCCATTGTGGCCATGCGCTATGGCGAGGAGAAGTTCGACAGCGACGAACTGCTCCTGGGCGACGACCTCGGTCTGGACGGCTTTACCACCCAGCTTGGGCAGATCGGCCAGCGGGAGGTGGACAGAAAGTCGTCCCGCGAGATGGACATCGATCAGGCCGTGGCCGAGATCCACTCGGCCCTGGCCAAGTACGGGCTGAACAAGGAAACAAAGTGAGCGAGACCACTCTAAGGCCCTCCGGCCGCGCCGCCGATGCCCTGCGGCCGGTGCGCATCACCCGCCGCTATATTAAGCATGCCGAGGGGGCCGTGCTCATAACCTGCGGTGACACACAGGTCATCTGCACCGCCAGCGTGCTGGAAAAGGTCCCCCCCCATGTCAAGGGCACGGGGGCCGGCTGGCTTACGGCGGAGTACGGCATGCTGCCGCGCGCCACCCATACGCGCGGCGACCGGGAGGCGGCCCGCGGCAAGCAGAGCGGCCGCACCCTGGAGATCCAGCGTCTGATCGGCCGCTCACTGCGCGCCGCGGTCGACCTGGACAAACTCGGCGAACGCACCCTGCACGTGGATTGCGACGTCATCCAGGCCGACGGCGGCACACGCACCGCCAGCATCACCGGCGCCTTCGTCGCGGTACACGATGCCGTCGAGTGGCTAGTGCGGGAGGGCAAGCTGCCGGCCTCGGTCGTGCGCGACTTCGTCGCCGCGGTCTCGGTCGGCATCTACCGGGGCATCCCGGTCCTGGACCTTGACTATGCCGAGGACGTCGACTGCGATACCGACATGAACGTGGTCATGACCGGCAGCGGCGGCATCATCGAGGTGCAGGGCACGGCGGAAGGCGCCCCCTTCAGTCGCGCCCAGCTCGAGCGCCTGCTCGACCTGGCCGAGAAGGGCATCCGCGAGCTCATCGCCGCGCAAAAAAATGCCCTGAGCGCCTGATTTTGGCTCCTGATCCCTGATCCCTGAAACCTGACCCCTGACCCCCATGCGCCGCCTCGTCCTCGCCTCCAACAACCCCGGCAAGCTGCGTGAGATCGGGCAGATGCTCGCCCCCCTGGGCATCGAGGCCCTGCCCCAGGGCGCCTTCGGCGTGCCGGACTGCCCCGAGCCGCACGTCACCTTCATCGAGAACTGCATCGCCAAGGCGCGACACGCCGCCGCCCACACCGGGCTGCCCGCCTTGGCCGACGACTCCGGCATCTGTGTCGATGCCTTGAACGGCGCGCCGGGGGTCTACTCCGCCCGCTATGCCGGCGAGCCCAAAAGCGACGCGCGCAACAACCAGAAGCTCATCGAGGCGCTCAGGGGTGAGCCCAACCGGCGCGCCCACTACTATTGCGTGATGGTCTACCTGCGCTACCCCGACGACCCGGAGCCCGTCATCGCCGAAGGGGCGTGGCACGGCGAGATCATCGACGAGCCACGCGGTGTGGGCGGCTTCGGCTATGACCCCCATTTCCTGCTGCCGGCGCTAGGCCGCACGAGTGCCGAACTCAGCGCCGAGGAGAAGAACGCCATCAGCCACCGCGGCCAGGCCCTGCGCGCCCTGGTGGAGAAGCTCACGGCCCTTGGCTGAATACGTCCTGCAGCCGGGCGGCGGGCTCGCTGCGCCACCTACGCTTGCGCTGTATGTCCACATCCCATGGTGCGTGCGCAAGTGCCCCTATTGCGACTTTAACTCCCATCCGGTGCACGCGGGGCTGCCGGAAGAGGCCTATCTGCAGGCCCTGGAGCGCGACCTCACCTTAGCCCTCCCCTTGGTTTGGGGACGCGAGGTCGACACGATCTTCATCGGCGGCGGCACCCCCAGTCTGTTCACCGCCGAGTCGATCGACCGGCTGCTCACGCTGGCCCGCACCCTGCTGCCCGTGCGCCCGTGGGCCGAGATCACGCTGGAGGCCAACCCCGGAACCTTCGAGGTTAAGCGCTTCCAGGGCTATCGGGCGGCCGGGGTGAACCGGTTGTCCCTGGGTATCCAGAGTTTCAATCGTCGCCATCTGCAGGCCTTAGGCCGCATCCACGACGAGCGTCAGGCGCATGCCGCGGTGGAGACGGCGATGAAGCTGTACGAGCGGGTCAATTTGGATCTCATGTACGCCCTGCCCGGCCAGACCCTGGCCGAGGCCGAGGCCGATCTGCGGGCGGCCCTGGACTTTCGTCCGGCACACCTGTCCGTCTATCACCTGACCCTGGAGCCCAACACCGCCTTTGCAGCCGATCCGCCGTCACTGCCGGACGCGGACCTGGCCGCCGACATGCAGGAGGCGGTGGAGACCACCCTGGTCGGCGCGGGCTATGAGCACTACGAGACCTCGGCCTACGCCCGGCCGGGACAGCGCTGTCGCCACAACCTCAACTACTGGCAGTTCGGCGACTATCTGGGCATCGGTGCCGGCGCCCATTCCAAGCTGAGCTTCCACGACCGCATCGTGCGTCAGGCGCGGGTGAAGCACCCCCGACAGTACCTGGCGCTGGCCGGCTCGGCGCAGGCGATAGCCGAGGAACGCCAGGTTAGGCGGCACGAGCTGCCCTTCGAATTCATGATGAATGCCCTGCGGCTGACGGATGGGGTGCCCAAGGCCCTCTTCACGGCGCGCACCGGGCTGCCGTGGTCGGCGGCCGCCGCAGCCATTGCCGAGGCCGAGATGCGGGGTCTGCTCAGCCAGGACCTAACCCACATCCGCCCGACCGAACGCGGGCGGCGCTATCTGAACGATCTGCTGCAGTTGTT
>DAITOH010000036.1:0-10754 GCA_036834225.1 Thiobacillaceae bacterium
CTCCCGTTTCGTGAACGATATTTGCACAAAATGTGTGCAACTGGACTCAACCGCCTTCCATGTGCATTTCAGGCCTCACAATCTACGGCTGTGCAGAGCTTCCTTAGTCCGTGTTGATGCTGACGAACACGGTGTTGGTCGGACTTCAGTCCGACGGGTTGGGTGCCGGCTTGAAGCCCGCCCCACCATCCCTTGCACGTGCACAACACGGATTGCGGGGCTTGTGATCACCCCCGCCTTGGGCTAGTCTCAGCCTATCAATCCGCTCCGTCCTTGTTCCCGGCTTAAGGCATGCGACTGGTCATACTCGACCGCGACGGTGTCATCAACTACGACTCCGAGCAGTTCATCAAGACGCCTGACGAATGGCGCCCGATACCGGGCAGCCTGGAGGCCATCGCCAGCCTGAATCAGGCCGGTTTCCGCGTGGTGGTCGCCTCCAACCAGTCCGGTGTTGGGCGCGGTCTGCTGGACATGGCCACGCTCAATGCCATCCACGCCAAGATGCACGCCATGCTGGCGCGGGTAGGCGGGCGCATCGAGGCGGTGTTCTTCTGCCCGCATGCGGCCGATTCCCGCTGTGCGTGTCGCAAGCCCAAACCCGGTCTGTTGCAGGAAATTTCCCTGCGCTATCACGCCGATCTGAAGGGGGTCCCGGTCATCGGTGACAGCCTGCGCGACCTGCAGGCGGCGCGGGCCGCCGGCGCGGCCCCGATACTCGTCCGCACCGGCAAGGGGGCCATGACGCTGCAGGCGGGCGATCTGCCGGAAGATACCCGGGTATTCGACGATCTCGCCGAGGCCGTGCGCGCCTTGCTAGCCGAGGCATGACATTTTTGCGTTCCCTGCTGTTCGCCCTCATCCAGGCGGCCTTCACCATTCCATACGGTCTGCTCGCCCCGTTGCTGTTTCCATTACCACCGCTGGTGCGCTACCGGATCATGCAGCCGTGGGGCCGCTTCATCATCTGGCTTGCGCGCTGGGTGCTCGGCATCCGCTATCGTGTGTTGGGCTTAGAACACCTGCCCAAGGGGCCCTGTGTGGTTTTGTCCAAGCATCAATCGGCGTGGGAGACGATCGCCTTCCAGATGTTCATGCCGCCGCTTTCGTTCGTCCTGAAGAAGGAATTGCTGAAGATCCCCTTCTTCGGCTGGGGGTTGGCCATGGTGAGCCCCATCGCCATCGACCGGACCGCTGGTCGTGAGGCCCTGAAGACGCTGGAGGAGCAGGGCATGCAGCGTCTTGCCCAGGGATTTTGGGTCGTCGTCTTCCCGGAAGGCTCGCGCATGCCACCGGGCGAGAAGGGGAAGTACAACGTGGGCGGGGCTTGGCTTGCGGTGAAGGCCGGTGTGCCCGTCCTGCCAGTGGCGCACAATGCCGGCCGGCTGTGGGGCAGGAATGCCTTCATCAAACATGCGGGCGAGATCACCGTGGTCATCGGCGCCCCGATCCCCACCGCCGGCCGCAAGGCGAGCGAGGTCAATGCCGAGGTCGAGGCATGGATCGAAGGACAGATGGCGTCTTTGTGAGTGCATGGGCTACGGCGGTTTGAGGTGTTGCGCTGCCATACGCACTGAGGAGCGCGCCGATCTGGAGTTGGACGGGCTCCGGGTGCCCTGTCTGGCTACGCCGCAGTTTGCCCGGCGCACGCTGGCGATGCGGGTTGATGCCTGCGGCCGGGTTATCTTGAACATGCCGCTTAGCATGCCGATCGACCGCATGGTGGAGTTCGTGCGCCGGCATCAGGACTGGCTGCGCCGACGCTAAATCAGGTCTGCCGCACCGAGGAGCCCTGGCGGTCCGGAACCCTGCTGCCCTATCTGGGAGGGAGATTGCGACTGGTGGCAGCGGCGGATGTCCGCTATCCGCAGCGCCAAGGCGATTGCCTGCGGGTGCCTGACCTCGCCCAGGCCCGCGAGAGCGTTCCGGCCTGGTATCGGGACGAGGACTGATGGCTGCTCGCCGCCCGCTTGCATGTCCTTTGTCAGCGCCATGGCCTAAAGCTGCCGGTCTGGCGGCTTTCCGATGCCCGCAGCCGTTGGGGCAGCCTCTCGGCCAAGGGCGGCCGGGTCACCCGGCCGGCCGGGCCGATGAAACACGGCAGCACGGTGATCGCCTTCATCGAGGACCCGGACGGCTACAAGATCGAGCTCATCCAGGCGGGGACTCCCGGCTGGGCACGTCGGTCGGGCGACTGACCGGATCCTAAAACGGGTAATTGGCAAGGGCGGCGAATTCGGCCACGCTGAGGCTTTCGCCACGGCGCGCCGGGTCGATGCCCAGGGCCTGGAAGCTCGCCTCGTCCACCAGGCCTTTGAGGGTGTTGCGCAGGGTCTTGCGGCGCTGCCCGAAGGCGCGCGCCACTAGCTTGGCGAAGCGTTGCGCGTCGCGATAGGGGATCGCCGCGCTGGGCAGCGGCAGCATGCGCACCACGGCAGAGTCCACCTTGGGCGGCGGCGTGAAGGCCCCGGGTGGGACGTTGAACAGCTTCTGCACCCGAAAACGCGCCTGCAGCATGACCGAGAGGCGTCCGTAGGCTGGCGTTGCGGGTGCCGCGGCCATGCGTTCTACCACCTCCTTCTGCAGCATAAAGTGCATGTCCCGGATATGCGCCGTGTATTCGGCCAGATGGAAGAGCAGGGGCGAGGAGATGTTGTAGGGCAGATTGCCCACGACCCGTAGGTTTGGCCCCAGGCTGCCGAAATCGAATCCCAGGGCATCGGCCTCATGCAAGATGATGGGTAGCCCGGAAGCGGCCTCGGCACGCCAGCGTGCGGCCAGCTCCCGGTCCAGCTCGACGACGTGGAGAAAATTGAGCCGCGCGAGCAGGGGTCGGGTCAGCGCCCCCAGGCCGGGGCCGATCTCCACCATAAGGTCGTCCGGCTGGGGGGCGATGGCCGCAACGATGCGCGCCAGCACGCCGGGGTCGTGCAGGAAATGCTGTCCTAGGGATTTGCGCGGCCGATGGCCGTCTAGGCTTCTCGACGCGGTGCGCATCACCCCGTGTGCCGCCCGCAGCGCTGCCGGGCCATCGAGGCCGCGAGACGGATGGCGGCGAGCAGACTGCCCGCCTGTGCCTTGCCCGAGCCGGCCAATTCCAAGGCGGTGCCGTGGTCGACCGAGGTGCGCACGATGGGCAGCCCCAAGGTGACATTCACCCCCGCGCCGAAGCTGGCGTGTTTCAGTACCGGCAGGCCCTGGTCGTGATACATGGCCAGCACGGCATCGGCTTCAAGCAGATACTTGGGCTGGAATAAGGTGTCGGCGGGGAGAGGGCCCATAAGGTCCATGCCCTCTTGTCGCAGGCGGGCGAGCACCGGTTCGATCACCTCGATCTCCTCCCGCCCCAGGTGACCGCCCTCGCCGGCGTGGGGGTTGAGCCCGGCGACCAGGACACGCGGCCGCGGGATGCCGAAGTCACGCTGCAGACCGGCCACCAGGATGCGCAAGGTCTGTGTGAGGCCCTCGCGGGTGATGGCATCGGCCACCTGGCGCAGGGGCAGATGCGTCGTCGCCAGGGCGACGCGCAAGGGGAAGAGGGGAGACGGACCCTGGCCGATGTCGGTTGCGCACAGCCGTTCCGAAGCAACTGACACCCCCTCGGGGGAAAACGAGCGCAGCGAGTCAGGGGGCTGTTTCATCCAAGGCTGTTGCCACTCGCCCACCAGCATCATCACCACCCTGGTGGTGCCGGTCAGTTCGGCGAGATATTCCGTATGCCCGGTAAAGGGGATGCCGGCATCATTGATCACACCCTTGTGCACCGGGCCGGTGACCAAGCCGGCAAACTCTCCCGACAGGCAACCCTGGACGGCGCGGCGCAGGCCGGCCAGCACATAGCCCGCGTTGGCCGTATCGAGCCGTCCGGGTGACGCGGGCACGGCCATGGGGAGGTGCAGGAGGCTTACCGGTGCAGGGATGCCCGGCAGGTAATCAGGCAGAGCTAAGGGCAGGCCCAGCTGCATTGCACGCGCGGCAAGCAGCTCACGGTCGGCCAGGATGACCAGGGTGCTGCCCGCAGGGGGGGCGTGGGCGACCTGGACGCAGAGATCCGGGCCGATGCCGGCGGGTTCGCCGGCGGTGACGACGAGCGGGGCTGGCGCCGTATCCGCCCTCACCCGCACCCCCTCATACCTCAATCCTCGAGCCGATACTCCACATAGGCCCGGTCACGCATCTGGCGCACCCAGTCATCGAAGGCCTCCTCGGACTTGCGCGCGCGAATGGCCTGACGGGCCTCGAAGCGCCGGCGCTCTTGTGTCACATCCTGGTCCCGGCGCTCGAGCACCTGGATCAGGTGCCAGCCGAAGGGGGACTGGATAGGTGCGCTCACCTCGCCCGGCCGCAGGCTGTCCATGGCGCGCTCGAATTCGGGCACCGTGTCGCCCGGTGAGAGCCACCCCAGGTCGCCCCCCTTGCTGGCGGAAAGATCGTCGGAGTGGAGTTTGGCCAGCTCGGCGAAATCGGCGCCGTTTTCGATGCGCTCGCGCAGTTGTCTGAGCCGGTTGCGGGCCTCATTGTCGCCCACGATCTCATTGGTCCGCACCAGGATGTGCCGGGCGCGTGTCTGCTTGACCACTAGCGTCACGTCCTTGCCGCGTTTGTCCAGGACCTTCAGGATGTGGTAGCCGTTACTGCTTCTGAGCACCGGAGTCACGCCACCCGGCGGCAGATCCCGGATGGCGGTGACAAACAGGGTCGGCAGCTGGGCCTCGTTGCGCCAGCCCAGCACCCCACCTTGCAGGGCGTTCTGGGCGTCCGAGTAGGCCGCGGAGACCTGGCCGAAGTCCACGCCGGCGCGCAGTTCCTCGAGTGCCTTCTCCGCCTTCGCCCGCAGCGTCTGCAGTTGTTCGGGACTCGCCCCCTCGGGCGTAACCACCAGGATATGGGCGAGCAGGTACTCGTTCATGCGCTCGGCATCCAGGGCCGGGTTGGCCAGGTAGTTGTCGATCTCAGCGTCAGTGACCACCACGCGGTTGTCCACCTCCCGCTCCCGCAGGCGGCCGATGGTCATCTCGGTGCGGACTTGCTCGCGAAAGGCGTTGAAGTCCACCCCGTCTTGCTCCAGGGCGCGGCGGAACTGGTCCAGTTCCATGTTGTTCTGCCGGGCGATGCGGGCGAGTGCGCGGTCGAGCTGCGGACCGTCGACGCGGATGTTGGTGTCCTCGGCCATCTGCAGGAGGATGCGCTCGGTGATCATGCGCTCCAGCAGCTGGCGCTCCAGGAGGTGCCGGGGCGGGGCCGGTGTGCGCTGCAGGGCGAGCTGCTGCAGGGTGCTGGCGACGCGGGATCGAAGTTCGTACTCCGTGATGACGCTGTTGTTCACCACCGCCACGATCTTATCCAGCAGGACAGGGGCAGCATGCAGGGGCAGGGTAAGGACCAGGGCAAGGACAGCCAGCAGGTTACGGCAGATTGAATTCATCGCTTTTCACATATCCGGTAATGCTGCGTTTGAGGACATCCAGGGGGTTGGGACCGAGGGCGGTGAGGCCGCGCAGTTCAAGCTGCAGGAAGAAGGCATCGGTGGCTTTGACTTCGCTAGTCGCCAGACGCTGGGCCACTGCGCGCAGAGACCAGCAGCCGGCGTTGTACTCGAATCCGAGCAGGCCTTCCACCAGGCGGGATTCCTGGAGGGAATAGTTGATGCGACCGAGGCCATACCACTTTGGTTTCAGGGGCCATTGCCAAGAGACGTCGAGCTGGTCCAGACCGGCGGCGTAGCGGTCGTTGATGTAGCGGTAGTCGATGTTGATGACACGGCCAGGCCCGACGCGGTAATGGCCGCCCAGGTTGGCCTTGACGGTCTCGCCGTCGTCGGTGTTGAACTGCAGGGCGCTCGTTAAGCGCCAGCGGTCGGTGACCTGGCCAGAAACCTGCAGCAAAAGATCGGTCGAATCTTTGCCCCGTGCGGGCTGGCCGGGCAGATAGACACGCTGGTCGCTGAAGTAGAAACGCTGTCCGACGGTGGCCTGCAGCCGCATGATGCCGGTATTCGGTTCCAGCAGGCGGGTGGTTAAGGCCAGGGTCAGCTGGCGGGCATCGTTGACCCGGTCCACCCCGCTGTACTGGTTTTCGGAGAAGAGCTGGTCTAAGCTCAGGTCGCGCAAGGCGGTGTCGAACACCGGCAAGCCGGCCTGATCCTTGTAGGGGATGTAGACGTAATAGGCGCGCGGTTCCAGGGTCTGCAGGAAATTACGGCCGAAATACTGCGCCGTACGCTCGAGGAAGAGGCCGCCATCGAGGCTCAGGATGGGCAGGCTGCGGGTCTGGTTCAGCGGGCCAAGCAGGATCTTGGGGTTGTTAGGATCGGGGTTGCGGTCCAGATCGTAGCGGGTGTAGCGCCAACTAAGCTTCGGTGTGACAAAGGCATAGTCGTTTTCCAGGATCAGGCTGAGACTGGGATAGAGGTCGATGCGACTGCCTACCGCCTTGTCCGAGTTGTCGTGCTCGAAATGGACCACTTCGCCGGCCGCGTCCAGCCGCAGGGGAAACTCGCCCATGAGCGGTCGGCTGCCGCTAAAGAGGATCTGGGGGGTGCGCCGATAGGGTGGGGTGATCGGTGCGAGCGGATCCTGCAGGGTCTGGAAATGCTGCACCCTGCCGGAGACCTGCCACCAGCCGCCATCGTATTGCAACATCCCTTCCTGAGGTAGGTTGACACGGGAGGTGTCACGCACATGGCTGGACAGGTCGGTGAAGTAGCTGCTGTCGGAAACCCGCTCGTAATGCACACTGCCCGACCAGCGACCGGCGAAACGCTGGCTGTGGCGCAGCGCGCCCCGGTAGCGGCCCCGGCCAGCCACGCGGTCGTCGGGCAGGGCCTCCAGCAGGAGGTCGCCGCTGAAATCGCGCCCGAGGTAGCGGTACTCCGCGCCCACCTGCAGGCCGCGCCGGCTCATCAGCCGGGGGTAGAAGGTCGCATCCCGGTTGGGCGCGATGTTCCAGTACCAGGGGGCGGTGAACTCCAAGCCGCGCTGATCGGAGACGCCGACGCTGGGGGTGAGGAAGCCGGACTTGCGGCTGTCATCCAGGGAGAAATCCAGCCAGGGTGCATAGAGTATAGGGGTGTCGAAGTAGCGGACCTGGACGTTGCGGGCAATACCCAGGCTGCGGGTGTAATCCAGTTCCAGCTCGTCGGTCTTAAGCACCCAGTCCTCTTGATCCGCCGCACAGGTGGTGTAGGTGGCCTCTTCCAGCCGGTATTTCCCGTGCCCGCGGAAATCGATCGCCTCGGCCTGGCCGCGGGCCATGCGCCCCGCCTCGTCGTGCAGGACGTAGCGCACATCGGACATGCGGCCGAGACGCTCGGTCAGCTTCAGTGTCAGGTGGGCGCCCTCCACCCGGTCCGGACCGCGCGTGAAGACCACGCCCTGGCGAGCCTCGAGTTCATCTGAGCGGCGGTTGTAGCGCAGCCATTCGGTCTGCACCCTGTCGTCGGCGCGGCTGATACTGACCTGACCCTCGGCGATGATATCCCCCTCGAGCCGACCCTGCAGCCGGTCAGCCTCCAGGACATAGGCTTGCCGAAGTTGGGCGTCATCCCGTTCCAATCCTCGTTCTTCGGCATTCAATGGGATCTGGCCGGTAACCTCCGCCTGCGCCAGGCATTCATGCAAGGCAGCCGCCACCAGCAGGGGTGTTAGCAGGACGCGGCGGCGGGACATGTCGGGAGCGGGTGTAGAATAAAGCGTATTTGAGTCCGCGGGATTATAGCTTTGGAACGCCTCACACGCTTGCAGGCCTGGGTCGAACATGTCCTGCCCGAGCCTTTGCGCGCGCTGGCGCCGGCATCCGCGGATGCGAGCTTTCGCCGCTATTTCCGCGCCACCACCGCCGGCGGCAGCTTCATCGTCATGGACGCCCCACCGGAGCACGAGGATTGTCGACCCTATATCCACGTCGCCCGGCTTTTCCGGGCGGCAGGGGCGAATACCCCGGAGATCTTGGCGCAGGATCTTGAGCAGGGCTTCCTGCTGTTGACCGATTTCGGCAATACCACCTACCTGAACGCCCTGGACGCGGACCATGCCGACCGCCTCTACCGCGATGCCAACGCCGCCTTGGTGCGCATCCAGACCGCCAGCCGTCCGGGCGAACTGCCGGAGTACGATGCTAGACTGCTGCTACGTGAGTTGAGGCTCTTCCCGGTCTGGTATTTGGGCCGGCATCTCCGCTGCGAACTTACGCCTGATCAGCGCCAGGTGCTCGAGCGTGCCTTCGCGGCGATCCTGGCCAACAACCTCGCCCAGCCGCGGGTCTACGTGCACCGGGACTGGCACTCGCGCAACCTCATGGTCACCGACCCCAACCCCGGCGTGCTCGACTTCCAGGATGCGGTCTACGGCCCCATTACCTATGACCTGGTCTCCCTCTATAAGGACGCCTACATCTATTGGGACGAGGAGCGGGTGCTGGACTGGGTGATCCGCTACTGGGAGGCCGCCCGCGCCGCCGGCCTGCCCGTGCGCGCCGATTTCGCCGATTTCTACCGCGACTTCGAGTGGATGGGCGTGCAGCGTCATCTCAAGGTGCTGGGCATCTTCGCCCGTCTCTACCACCGCGACGGCAAGGACGGTTATCTGAAGGACATGCCCCTGGTCATGCACTATCTGCGCCGGGCTTGCGAGCGCTACGTCGACCTGCATCCGCTTTTGCGGCTGCTCGACGAGATCGAAGGCCACGCGCCCCAGGTCGCGTACACCTTCTGAGCGCGCCGGTGACCTCTAACGCCCCTCTCCCCGCCACCCCGCCCCACCGGGTCATGATCCTGGCTGCGGGCTTAGGAAGCCGCATGCGGCCGCTGACCGACCACACCCCGAAACCGCTGCTTACAGTCGGCGGCAAGCCGCTCATCGTCTGGCAGATCGAGCGCCTGCGGGCGGCCGGTTTTATCGACCTGGTCATCAATCACGCCCATCTAGGCCATAAAATCGAGAACTTTCTTGGCGACGGTGCGGCCTATGGGGTGGCGATCCGCTACTCCGACGAAGGCCAGCCCCTGGAAACAGCCGGTGGCATCGCCTATGCCCTGAATTTGCTGGGAGATGCCCCGTTTATAGTCACCAATGCCGATGTCTTTACCGACTACGACTACGGCCGCCTGCGGCCTGTCCTTGCCGCCATGGCCGAAGATCGGGATTGGCTTGCGCACCTGGTGCTGGTGGACAACCCGCCTCACCATCCGGCGGGCGATTTCGTCCTGGCTGAGGGCCGGGTATACGACCGCCTTACCCCTTACTCCTCAGCCCTCACTTTCTCAGGCATCGGCTGCTATCGACCCGAGCTGTTTCAGGGTATCGCGCGCGGCAGCCGTGCCCAGCTGGCCCCACTGCTCCGGGCCGCCATGGCCGTTGGAGGGGTCACCGGAGAACACCACCCCGGCCGCTGGGAGGATGTTGGCACACCCGCCCGGCTGCAGGCCCTGGACGCAGAATTGAGCAAGACACATGTCTCGACCTGATCCCGCCCCTCATATCGAGCGCCGCCGGCAGGTCCTCGCCCGCATGCAGGAGGGGGTCATGATCCTCGCCCAGGCGCCGGCGGCGATCCGCAACCGGGACACGCATTACCCCTATCGCTACGACAGCTATTTCCACTGGCTCAGCGGTTTCCCGGAGCCGGAGGCCGTGCTGGTGCTGGTGGCCGGCCGCCGGCCACGGCAGATCCTGTTCTGCCGCGACAAGAACCCGAAGCAGGAGATCTGGGATGGTCATCGCTACGGCCCCAAGGCCGCGGCGGAGGCCTTCGGCTTCGACGCCGCCTATGCCATCGACCAGATAGACCGTCGCATCGGCCGCTATCTGGCCAACCAGCCCTGCTTGTACTACCTCATCGGCCGCGATCCGGCCTGGGACGCCAGGGTGCTCGGCTGGCTCAACGCCGTGCGTGCCAACACCCGCAGCGGCGTGCGCGCGCCTAAGCGGCTCGCGGATGCCCGCAGCCTGCTCGACGAGCTGCGCCTGCGTAAAGATGCGCACGAGCTTGAACGCATGCGCCGGGCGGCCGACATCTCCGCTGCCGCCCACCGCCGCGCCATGCGTGCTGTGGCCCCCGGACGTCAAGAGTACGAGATCGAGGCCGAGCTGCTGTACGAGTTCCGCCGCCACGGCGCAGCAGCCCCCGCCTACCCCCCCATCGTCGCCAGCGGCGCCAATGCCTGCGTGCTGCACTACACCGCCAACGATCAGCGGCTGCGCGATGGCGACTTGCTGCTCATCGACGCTGGCGCGGAATACGACGGTTATGCCGCCGACATCACCCGCACCCTCCCGGTCAACGGCCGCTACAGCCCCGCCCAGCGCACAGTCTACGAGATTGTGCTCGCCGCCCAGGCTGCCGCCATCGCTGAGGTGCGACCCGGCAGATCCTGGAACGCGCCGCACAAGGCCGCCGTGCGCGTGCTCACCCAGGGCTTGAAGGACATGAAATTGCTCAAGGGCGACCTGGAGGGGCTCATCGAGCGCGAGGCCTACAAGCCCTATTACATGCACTACACCGGCCACTGGCTGGGCATGGACGTGCACGATGCCGGTGAATACAAGCTCGATGGCCACTGGCGCCCCTTCGAGCCGGGCATGACCTGTACGGTGGAGCCCGGCCTGTATCTGCGCGCCGACCAGGGCGTGCCCCAGGCATACCGCAACATCGGCATCCGCATCGAGGATGATGTGCTGGTGACCGAGACCGGCTGCGAGGTCCTGACCGCGGCCACCCCCAAGACGGTGGACGAGATCGAGACATGGATGCGGGGG